>JAUNTE010000311.1 GCA_030538855.1 Oscillospiraceae bacterium | reverse complement strand
TAAAGATATCCTTTTTTATTTGTGACGAATTTTATAAATATTTTTATGATTCTAGCGTTTCATCAATAGATAACAAAGCCCCCTCTGACGCTGACTGATTGGCATCAGAGGGGGCTTTTGATGATCTCTTTTTAGAAGACATACAGAGTATGCCGTTTAAAAGTACATTTATAATTTACAGAGAGCGGTCAGCGCGTTTGTTTTTTAATCGTGCAAGCCGTTTTTCAGCCGTATCGGAGGAATAAAACCTGTGGTAGGGTGCGTTTTGAGAAAAAGAATGTTGTTTCTTCTTAAAACATTGACGCAAATGGAAAACGGGGAGGAATTGCAGAAAAGAAAACATCATCAATCTTTGATATCAAGCAGTTTCTGTTTCAGCTGGCCTTCCAGTTTGCCCAGCTCCAACTCGGCGGCTTTGCGCTTTTCGCGTCCTTCAGCTTGGATTTTAACGACCTCGTCCAGGGTGGAGATCAGCGTTTCATTGGTATGCTTCAAGGTTTCCATATCCACAATGCCGCGTTCGCTTTCGCGGGCGGTCTCGACCGTTGCCATTTTCAGCGCGTCGGCGTTTTTACGCAGCAGATCGTTCGTCATATTGGTGACTTCGCGCTGCGCTTCCATGGCCTGTTGAGAATGGGCGATACCGAGCGCGATGACCATCTGGCTCTTCCACAGGGGAATGGTGTTTACAATGGTGGATTGGATCTTTTCGCTCATGATAGTATCGTTGTTCTGCACCAGACGGATCTGCGGCGACATTTGGATGGAGATCATACGGGTAAGCTCTAAGTCGTGCAGTTTTTTTTCAAAACGGTCACAGAGATTTGCAAGATCATTGGCGGCCTGCGCATCTTCAGGAAGACCGCTTTTCTGGGCTTTTTCTTTTAAAGCGGGCAGGTCTTCACTTAAAACCTTCTGCAGCTTCTTTTTGCCGGCCACAATGTACATAGAAAGCTCTTTGAAATAAGTGAGGTTCTTTTTATACATCTCATCCAGCATGGCCACGTCTTTCATCAGCTGAACCTGATGATCTTCAAGACAGGTGACAATTTTATTTACATTGACCTCGGCGCTGTTGTATTTGGTTTTCATGTTGGCAATGTTGTTGCTTGTCTTTTTAAAAAAGCCAAAGAACCCTTTTTGCTCTTCTGCGCCAGCTTCAAAATTGCGCAGTTCACCCACAAGGCCGGTGAGCATTTCGCCTACCTGGCCAAGATCTTTGGTGCGCACGTTGTTAAGCGCCGTAGAAGAGAAATCTGCGATTTTTTTCTGCGGGGCGGCGCCGTATTGTAAAATCATATTGGCGTTGGTGATATCGATCTGCTGCGCAAAGTCATTGATGACCTGCTGTTCCGCCGGGGTAAAGCTGCTTTCGTCCAGCACTACCGCCTCTACGTCAGCGAGAGGGTCTGCGGCTTTTTCGGCCTTTTGTTCAGCTGCCGGTTCCGTCATCATGGGGTCTAATGTCAGAGTGGGGATGGGTTCCTCCGCCGCCAACGATAATTTTTCGGTTTCTTCAGACATGAGGGTTCCTCCTTAATCAATTCCACAACTGGCCGAAAAACGCCAGTTTGCAATAAAATCAGTATAACATGCTTTCATACTTCAAACAACTGAAACGCGATATTTTTATTGAAATATTTTGATTTTTATGACATAATAAAAACAATTACAAGAAATGGCAGTTCTGTTAAAAAATATTATAATGCCATGAAAAACGGTCAAATACAGCCCATGCGGCAGTGAGGTGCATAGGTATGAAATGTCCTTTTTGCGGAGAGAGCGAATCGAAAGTAATTGATTCCCGGCCCACAGATGATGGAGAACGCATTCGGCGCCGGCGGGAGTGCCTGTCATGTGGAAAACGTTTTACAACTTATGAAATTGTAGAGACCCTGCCAATCATGGTCATCAAAAAAGACAAATCACGCGAGGCGTTTGACCGTCAAAAATTACTCAACGGGATGCTGCGCGCCTGCGAGAAACGGCCTGTGCCCTATCAGGTATTGGAAAAAGCTGTGGATGATATCGAACAGTCTATTTCCAATACGTTAGACAGAGAAGTGACGTCGCTGCGGGTGGGTGAGCTTGCCATGCAGCAGCTAAAAAATATCGACGAGGTGGCCTATGTACGATTTGCCTCGGTATACCGCCAATTCAGCGACATCAATACCTTTATGGATGAACTGACAGAGCTTTTGGCAAAACGGTCTCATCCATAAAAACATGCAAAAATAAAAACGTCTTCAGTGTGGCGCTGAAGGCGTTTTATTTTTTACTGAAACTTTTTAAACGCAAACCGCATGCGTTTTATTTATACTACGCTGGAAAAAAGATGCTCAGTTGCTTCGATCTGCTTTTTGGCGCGGTCCAGTTCCGCATGCAGGTCAGGTTCTGAGCCTGGTTCAGCATAGGCGCGTAAAGTAGAACAGCTTACCAGTACGCTGGCGACATAGTCCCGCTTTAAAAACAGCGCCATCGTGTGCTCTTTCTCTTCACAAAAGGTTTCAAGGTAGTCGATCTTTTCTTTTGCCTGTTCAAAATTTCCGTTGTCGCACAGGGCGCCGATCTCCTCCAGCTGTTGAAGCATTTCACCGGTATCGGCGGTAATAAGCAGATGGCTGATCGTGATGAGTACGACCAGAAATAAAAGCAGAAGCAGCGCGCCTTTTACCCGTTTCATAAGACAGCGCCTCCTTTTTTATAAATGGAATACTTTTTATCGCTGTCACAGAGCAT
>JAUNTE010000310.1 GCA_030538855.1 Oscillospiraceae bacterium | reverse complement strand
CAGCCGGTGTTTCATAAAAAACAGAGTGAAAGAAGGAACTTTTAGGAAGGACAGAAAGAGTCTGGAACAAAAGTTCCTTCTATTTTTTTTCATAGGACGGATTATTTTTGGGGAACGGGAATATTTTCCACAGGATCAGGAAAAATAAATAGAAAATTCCGTAGGCGCCGATGCTTGCAAGCAAAGAAAGTGGTTCGGAAGCAGAGAGAAGCAAAACGCGCAGGATGCAGCTGATTCCATAAGCCAGAAGAATGGCTGCGGCCGGCTTTAGCAAAATCGAAAAAGCATCAAGCTGGAAAGTGCATTCTTGTTTGAGCGTATGAAAATGAAAGAAGACAAGGAGAAGCTGACTGACCAGAAATCCCCACAGAAATCCCTGAATTCCGAACACAGGAATCAAAAAATAGAGAAATGCAATGCGCACGGAAATGCAGAGCAAATTATTGCGAAAGACAGAGGAAGTCTTTCCAAGACCGTTTAAAATACTGGATAGGGTTCCGCTTAAATATAAAAACGGGCAGATGAAAGAGAGAGTCAGGAGGAAGGAACCGCAAAGATTGTTTCGAAAGAGAAAGCGTCCAAGATCTTTTCCCCAGAAAAAAAAGAGTCCTGTGCAGAAGATACCGAGAATCAGGCAGCCCGAGACGGTTTTTTGAACAGTGGAGGCGATTTTTTTGCTGTTGTGGGAAGCCTGTGCTTCTGAGACGGCGGGGAGCAGCATGGTAGATAAGGACATGGTGATAGCGGACGGAAAGAGCAAAAGCGGGAGCGTCATGCCGGTCAGCACGCCGTAGACGCTTAAGGATTCGGAAACGCTCAGCCCGTACAGACGCAGTCTTCCGGGAATACACAAAGCTTCAATGCTTTGCAGCAGATTTAAAATTACGCGGTTTAGAGTGAGAGGAGCGGACAAAAGCAGTAAATCCTTGCCGTGGCGGTGAAAGGAAAAGAATGAACGAAACGAAAAAAAGCGGGAAGAGCCGGCTTTACAGGAGACGGCAATAATACAGAAAAGAGAGGAAATACCTTCTTCAATGACCAGGCTTGTCACAGCGAGCGCAGGGGTAACGGCGATACCTTTTTCAAGGCAGATCTTCCACAAAAGCCAGGTGGCCGTGATGCGTACAAGCTGTTCGATAAACTGGGAAACTGCCGGAATGCCCGTCTGTTTTAAACCGAAATAATAGCCGTTTATACAGGAATGGATAGCGGCAAAAGGAAGGATAAACGCAATGATTTTTAAAAGATCTTCACAGCGGCTTTCCTGTAAAAAAATAACAGAGACAGGACGTGCAAACAAACGCAGAACCAGTACGCAGAGAAAAGCAAAGAAAAGAGACAGACTCAGTCCGGTCTGGAGTATTCGGAGCGCTCCTTTTTCATCTCCGACTGCCATGTATGAGGCGGTAAAACGGGAGATGGCGGTTTGAATTCCAATGGCACAAAAAGAGACACACAAAGCATAGACAGGAAAAATAAGCTGATAGATGCCAAGACCTTCTGCACCGATCAATCCGGAGAGGAATATTCTATAGAAGAAGCCGATCAAACGACCGGCCAGACCGGTGCAGGTAAGGATAAAAGCGCCCTTTAGAAGGGGATGAGAATGAAAGTTTTTCATAGGACACCTGAGAGAAATTTTTTCTATATATATTCGATGGAAATGCTTGACAGAACAAATTTTGAGTGATATGATAACAAAGAAATCCGACTAAAATACTAGGGATTAAAAAGAAGAGACAAATCAGTGGATGGAGGACAAAATGAAGCTGTCAACAAAGGGACGATACGGGCTGCGCGCTTTGATCGATCTTGCCATTTACAGCGAGGAAGAACCGGTTTCCATCAGCAGTATTGCAGCAAGGCAGAGTATTTCCGAACGCTATCTGGAGCAGCTGATGGGAAAACTGAAAAAAGCAGGACTTGTCAGGAGTATCCGCGGCGCACAGGGCGGTTATCAGCTTGCGAAAAGTCCGAATGAGATTTCGGCAGGGGATATTCTAAGAGCGCTGGAAGGCAGCTTGGAGGCGGTGGAATGCCCCGGACTGAAAGATCAAGGCTGTGAGGAATCTGATTTCTGCGTGACAAAATATGTCTGGCAGAGGATTAATGAGAGCATTAAAAATGCGGTGGATGAGATTACTTTACAGCAGCTTGTCACAGAAAGTAAGAAAGTAAATCACAAGACGAAAAATCGAAATTGTGGTGGTTAAGGAGAATAAAGGAACATGGAAAAAATCATTTATTTGGATAATGCAGCGACGACGAAAACGGCGCCGGAGGTGCTGAACGCAATGCTGCCGTATTTTTCGGAATATTACGGTAACCCTTCCAGCATCTATGGACTTGCCGCAGAGAGCAAAAAAGGTGTGGAGCAGGGAAGAAAACAGATCGCAGAGGTGATTGGCGCAAAACCGCAGGAGATTTATTTTACGGCGGGCGGATCCGAGGCAGACAACTGGGCGTTAAAAGCCGCGGCGGAAGCATACAAAAGTAAGGGCAATCACATTATCACGAGCAAGATAGAACATCACGCGATCCTGCATACGTGTGAATATCTGGAAAAACAGGGAATGGAAGTGACGTATCTCGATGTTGATGAGAACGGAGTGATAAAATTAGACGAATTAAAAAAAGCAATTCGTCCGACGACCATTCTGATTTCGATTATGTTTGCCAACAATGAGATTGGAACCATTCAGCCAATCCGGGAAATCGGTGAAATTGCAAAAGAACACGGGATTTTATTC
>JAUNTE010000309.1 GCA_030538855.1 Oscillospiraceae bacterium | reverse complement strand
CGAGATAAAATATACAAATCTAATTTCAATCCCCACAGAAAAAATATTCCTGCGACGCCTTTCATTTTATCATAAAAATGTGGAGGAATAAAAGCGTATTTTTGAATTAGGTGAAATGCTTTTAAAGTACCGAATAAAATATATAAATAGACGATATACGACAAATATTTCATTTTACGTAAGATATTTTGTTAATGTAGAGAAAAAATGAGCTAAAATTACAAATCTAAAAATAGAAAATGGGGGTGAATATTATTTGTATCATCAGGCGGAGCTGCCGGCAGGCGCGGGAGAAACTGTTTGTTTATCCTGCGTCGGGGTAGACCCGGCGCGCAGACAGTGAACAGTGATAAAAATGCAGCAAAAGTTTAAAACAAGCGAGGTGAAAAAATGAGTTATGGAATACAGGCCGAGCTTTGGGGCCCCTACGCCCTGTTTACCCGGCCCGAGACAAAAGCGGAGAGGGTAAGCTACGACGTTTTAACGCCCTCGGCCGCACGGGGGATATTAGAGAGTATTTTCTGGCACCCCGGGCTGGTATATCGCATCGACGCCATCCATGTGCTGAACCCTATCCGGTTTACCAATATCCGCCGCAATGAGGTGAAGAGCAAGGCCTCGGCCAAAGACGCGCTTTCTGTAATGCGGGGGGGCGCAAAGCCCTTGGGCCTTTACGCGCAGGAAGAAATTTTACAGCGGGCCGCCATGGTGCTGACCGACGTGCATTATGTGGTGGACGCGCATTTTGAAATGACGGATAAGGCCGCGCCATCGGACAACCCCGGTAAATTCAAGGATATTTTGACACGGCGGCTGGAGAAGGGGCAGTGCTACCATCAGCCATGTTTCGGTACAAGAGAATTTCCCGCCGGGTTCAGGCTGTGGACGGACGGAGAGATCCCGGTGCCGGAGGAATATCAGGGCCTGAGCTGTGAGCTGGGGCTGATGCTGTACGATATGGATTACAGCGACCCAAAACATATCACACCGATGTTTTTTCGCGCTGTGATGAAAAACGGGACGGTACAGGTTGCGGGAGAGGAGGTTTTTCGATGATTTTACAGGCGCTGGCCTCTTATTATGAAGCGCTCAAGCAAAAAGGAAAAATTTCTCCCCCCGGTTGGAGCGCGGCCAAGGTGACTTTTGCACTGCTGCTGGCAGAGGACGGGACCCTGCAGGGCATACAGGGACTCAAATATTTACCTGAAGGGGCGAAAAGAGAGGTTCCACAGGTGATGGATGTGCCCGAACAGGTGAAAAAGACGTCGGGCGTGGCCTCTAATTTTTTATGTGAAAACAGTTCTTATTTTTTAGGTATCGACGCAAAGGGAAAACCGGAACGCAGCAGACAGTGCTTTGAAGCCGCCCGCGCGCTGCACAAAACGCTGTTGGCCGGGGTGGACAGCCCCGCCGCCCGTGCGGTGACAGCGTTTTTTGACACATGGAGCGTGGAGGACGCGGCGCAGCATCCCGTCATCGCCCCGCTGTATGACGAACTGACCGCCGGGGCAAATCTCATTTTTTCTGTAGACGGAGTGTACGCCCAAAACGATGCGGCCATCGCGGAAAAGTGGGAAAAAAGTAAAACCGAGAGCGGCGGCGCGCGGGAGGAGATCTGCCTGGTAACGGGAGAACGCGCCCCCATCGCCCGGCTGCACGCCTCTATCAAAGGGGTGAAGGGCGCGCAGTCCAGTGGGGCGGCGCTGGTTTCGTTCAATGTGGCGGCGCTGGAATCCTACGGCAAGGAGATGAGCGACGACACCGGGCAGGGCTACAACGCCCCGGTGAGTGAAAAAGCGGCCTTTGCCTATACCACGGCGCTGAATTATCTGTTGGCCGACCGTAAGCATGTACAGCATATCGGCGATACCACCGTGGTGTATTGGGCCGAAGACGCGGACGAGCGGGCGCAGGATGTATTCGGCTTTTCGCTGTTCGGCCCGTCGTCAGACGATGTGATAACGGACGATGATTTGGAGGGTGTGCTGAAGGCCATGGCGCAGGGCGGCCCTTTATATCTCAAGGGGCTGCCGCTGAAGCCCCAAAATAAATTTTATGTGCTGGGCCTTGCACCCAACGCGGCGCGGCTGTCGGTACGGTTTTTTTTGCAGGATACCTTTGGCGGTATGCTGCAGCATATCCAGCGGCATTACGACGCGCTGAAAATCATCAAGCCCGCCTATGAAAAGTTTGAGCTGCTGCCGCTTTGGCGGCTGTTGAACGAGACGGTAAATCAAAAATCCAAAGATAAAAGCGCGTCTCCGCCCATGGCCGGCGCGGTGCTGCGTTCGATTTTGACAGGGGACGATTACCCGGCGTCGCTGTTTGAAAACGTCATGCTCCGCATCCGGGCCGAGCAGGAGATCACCTATGGCCGCGCATCTATTTTAAAGGCGTATTTTTTGAGAAATCGCAGTATACATCTGCCTGAGGAGGTTTTAGAAGTGCAATTAAATGAAGAAACGACCTATATGCCCTATGTGCTGGGGCGGCTGTTCTCCGTCTATGTTGAGATACAGGAGGCGGCGAACCCTGGGATCAACACGACCATCAAGGATAAATATTTCAACAGCGCGGCCGCCACGCCGGGGGTGATCTTTCCGGTATTGATCGCTCTTGCAGAGAAGCATTTAAAAAAACTGGAAAAAGGCAGAAAAACTCATTACGAAATCATGCTGGTAAATCTTTGGGGCAGGTTTGAAGAAGATCTGCCAAAGCGGATGGCGGTGGAAGATCAAGGAACTTTTTATCTTGGAT
>JAUNTE010000027.1 GCA_030538855.1 Oscillospiraceae bacterium | reverse complement strand
TAAATGGGTTTCACGGAAAAGCGCGTTAAAGAGGCGGGCCGTATGGCCGCCGCAGCCACAGGGGCTGAAGGCCCCGGCCGCCTTTTATGGAAAGCGCGCAACCTATGTCCGGGGCTTTATTTTGTTTTTGTCCGAGGTTTTTGGGACGTTTCACGCTTGCCTTTTGGGGCGTTGTGCTTTTTGTACGCCGGTACTGGATTTTACAGGCAAAATATACTATAATAAAACATACATTATCGGGAAAGAGGAGCGTCTATATGCCGTTACCCATTTTCAGCAATAAAAAAAGAGGATTGCTGGTCATTACGGTGATCCTGCTGCTGATATTCGGCCTGACCGTCGCCTATGCGATATGCGGGGCGCGGCTGCAGAGCACGCAGGCACAAAACAGTTTGGAGCAGCAGCTGCGTTTGAGCAATACTTATCTTTCAAATACGCTGGAAAAAGAGACGGCCATGCTGAAAAATGTGGCGGGGCGCTTTTTTTTGCTGAATGAAAACGGCGAAGAAGAGGCGGCCGCGCTGCTGACGGAAAAATATGCCGAGGACCGCGCCTTTACGGCGGTGGCCCAGCTGAACAAAAACGGCAGCGTGACACTGGCCGGGGGCCTGCGTTACGCGCTGCCGGATGAGACCGGCTACGCCAGAGCTTTTCAGGGAGAGACGGTGATCACCGAGCCTTTTGAAAAACCTGAGGGCGGCAAGGCTGTGGCGTTTTTGATACCCGCCGAAAAAAACGGAGAGACGGTGGGCGTTTTATATGCTGAAAAAAGTGTAGAGCAGCTGCAGCAGGAGCTGCTGGCCGGTTTTGCCCAGAACGCCGGAAGCTGCGCCATTGTCAGCGCCAAAGGAAAAGTGCTGTTCACCTCGGACACGGCGCTTGGCAGCACGGGAGAAAATTTGAGTGCCAGCCTTACCGGAGGAAGAGAAATGCCCTGGGACGAGGCCAACGCTATTTTGGCCGACTTGGGAGAGAGAAAGACCGTGACCCGCGTGGTGCAGACGGCGGCGGGGAAACAGGTGGTGAGCTACGCGCCGCTGGAGGAAAAGCTGGAGTGGTCTTTATTTTCGATACAGGACGCGCCCGCGCTGACCGGCGGGGGAGACGCCTTTTTTTATCTGACGCTGGGGCTGCTGGGCCTAATGCTGCTGCTGGACGCGGGCCTTTTGGTTTTTTACACCCGCAGTGAAAAGGGCCGCCGGGACGAGATCGAGCGCATCAGCACCATCGACCCGCTGACAGGTATTTCCAACCTGACAAAATTTTATCTTTTGGCGGGGCGCATCCTGAACAGCGAAAAGGACCCCTACACCCTGCTGCGGCTGGATATACGCAATTTCAAGCTGGTGAACGACGGCTTCGGCTATACCACCGGCGACCAGATATTAAAGATGGTCGCCCAGAAAATGGCCCAGTGCTATCATACCGACGAGGCCTGCGCCCGTATCACCATGGACCAGTTTGTGATACTGGCGAAAACGCGCGACGGGCTGGCGGAGCAGTGCCGCCGCGATCTCAAGCAGTGCGTATATGACGGCGTGAGCCAAAGCGTGGCCCAGATGGTGGATTTTTGTATTGGCAGCTATGACCTTATCGACAACGACGAAAGTGTAGTGGCGGCCATAGACAAATGCACCGTGGCCCTGAAAGCCGCCAAAGCTACGGGTGTGCCGGGCGCGATCATGCGATATAACGACAGCCTGGTGACCCATATAGTGGAAGAGAAAAAATTGGAACAGGCCATGCACGGCGCGCTGAAAAACGGCGAGTTTCAGGTATATATCCAGCCCAAATACCGGGTTTCAAACGGGGCGTTCATCGGCGGCGAGGCGCTGGTGCGCTGGGTTTCCCCGAAATTCGGCTTTTTGCCGCCGGACAGGTTTATTCCCCTGTTTGAACGCAACGGATTTATAGAAGAGGTGGACCTTTTTGTGCTGGAGACGGTGATGCAGCGGCTGTGCTATTTGCAGAGCCAGGGAATGCAGCTGTTTCCCATCTCTGTCAATATGTCCCGCGTCACCATCAGTACGGCGCAGTATCTGGACAAGCTGCGTGACCTGCTGGAAAAATACCCCCTGCCGGGCGGTATGGTGGAGCTGGAGGTGACGGAGAGCATTTTTGTGGGTGAATACCAGCTTTTGCTTCATTTGTTGGAGCGGATGCGGAAGATGGGCTGTGTGATCGTCATGGATGACTTCGGCAGCGGATATTCATCGCTGAATCTGCTGAAAGAGGTGCCTTTCGACATCCTGAAAATCGACCGTGAGTTTTTGGATGAGGGAGAGACCAGCCAGCGTACCCGCGCCATCATGAAAAGTATTATCGAGATGGCGAAAAATATCAACGTACAGGTGGTATGTGAGGGTGTGGAGACGGCGGAACAGGTGGAGTTTTTGAAGGAACTGCACTGCGATGTGGCCCAGGGGTACTTTTTTGCCCGGCCCATGCCGCTGCCCCAGTTTGAAAGCCAACTGACGGACGGGACGCTGGAGACCAATACGACAGAGATAAGGTAGGGGCCGCAGATATGGATAAAACAGAAAAGACCCCGGCGACTTTTCGCAGCAGGTTTGGGTTTGTGCTGGCCTCGGTGGGCTCGGCCGTGGGGATGGGAAATATCTGGATGTTTCCGTACCGGGCCGGTTCATGCGGGGGCGCGGCCTTTTTGATACCGTATTTTTTATTTGTGCTGCTGTTCGGCGCGGTGGGCCTTGCGGGAGAATTTGCATTGGGCAGGCTCACCGGCACAGGGCCGGTGGGCGCTTACGACGCCGCCCTGCAAAGCAGAGGAAAGCGCGGCGGCAAGGTGCTGGGGACGATACCGCTGCTGGGCTCGTTCGGGATCGCCATTGGCTATGCCGTGATATTGGGCTGGGTGCTGCGCAGCCTGGCCGGGGCGGCGACGGGCGCTTTGTTCAGCGCCGAACCCGAGGTTTATTTTGCCCAGGCGGCGGGGACGCTGGGCAGCGTGCCGTGGCACCTGCTGGTGGTACTGATGACGGTTTTGGTTTTGGCCTTTGGGGTATTGAAGGGCATTGAGCGGGTAAATAAAGTGATGATGCCCGCTTTTTTTGTGCTGTTTTTGATTTTGGCCGTTACGGTAGCCACTTTTGAGGGCGCCGGGGCGGGTTACGCCTACCTGCTGATACCCAAGTGGGAGGCGCTGCTGTCGCCCCGTACCTGGGTATATGCCATGGGCCAGGCGTTTTTTTCGCTCTCCATCACCGGCAGCGGTATGATTATCTATGGAAGTTATCTTTCAAAAAAAGAGAATATCGTCAAGGCGTCCGGTATGACCGCGCTTTTGGATACCTGCGCCGCGCTGCTTGCGGGGTTTGCCATTATCCCGGCGGTATTCGCGTTTGGGCAAGACCCCGCCAGCGGGCCGCCGCTGCTTTTTCACACCCTGCCCAAGGTGTTTGCCGCCATGCCGGGCGGCCGTATTTTTGCCGTGCTGTTTTTTCTCTCGGTACTGTTTGCGGGGATAACGTCGCTTGTAAATATGTTTGAGGTATGCGGCGAGGCGCTTTCAAGCCAGTTTGGGCTCAAGAGAAAAGTGTCCATCTGCGTGGTGGGCGCGGTGGTGTTTGGGCTGGGGCTGCTGGTGGAACAGGAACTTTTTTTAGGGAAATGGATGGATTTTATCACCGTCATCGTGGTGCCGCTGGGGCGCTGCTGGGGGCCGTTATGATCTATTGGGTGATGAAGCCGGGAAATATTTCAGCCGAAATGGCGCTGGGCAGAAAAAAAGCCCCAGGAAAAGTCTATTTCTTTTTTGCAAAATATGTCTATGCCGCGCTGGCGGCCGGGGTGTTCCTTCTGGGGCTGGCATACGGCGGCATTGGATGAAAGTTTATACATTTTTTGAATATTCTGCAGACGCCGGCGCTGTACGGAAAGTGGCCTGCCGGGCGAAAGCCCCGCGCGGCAGGGCGGTGACAAGCCCTTATTTACTTAGTTTGCACAAAAAGGTTGAGCGCGGCGTCCCCTTTCTTGTGGAATAGGGGAAAGATTTTTTACATACGAATTTTTATTCAAAAAAGCCTTGAAATTTATGCATATTTATGTATAATGGAGACAAGAGAACAAGAGGCCCTTTTCTACAAGAGGAGAGCTGAAAATAAAGGAGAACGGTTGCCATGAAAAAATATAACAAAGTCGTGCTTGCCTATTCGGGAGGGCTGGACACCTCCATCATCATCCCCTGGCTGAAAGAGAATTACGGCTGCGAGGTCATCGCGGCGGCGGCCGACGTGGGACAGAAGGCCGAACTGGACGGACTGGAAGAAAAGGCGATCAAGACCGGCGCTTCAAAACTTTATATCATGGACCTGAAAAATGAGTTTGTAGACGATTATATCATCCCCACCATGCAGGCGGGGGCGGTATATGAGGGCCGCTATCTGCTTGGCACCAGCTTTGCCCGCCCCATTATCGGCAAAAAGCTGGTGGAGATCGCCAAAAAAGAAGGGGCGGACGCCATCTGCCACGGCTGCACCGGCAAGGGCAACGACCAGGTGCGTTTTGAACTGGCTATCAAGGCTTTTGCGCCGGATATGCCGATCATCGCCCCTTGGCGTATTTGGGATATCAAGAGCCGCGACGAGGAGATCGATTATGCCGAGGCGCATAACGTGCCGCTGAAGATCGACCGTGAGACCAATTACTCAAAGGATAAAAACCTGTGGCATCTTTCACACGAAGGGCTTGACCTGGAGGACCCCGCCAATGAGCCGCAGTATAATAAGCCCGGATTTTTGGAATTGGGGGTATCGCCCGAGCAGGCCCCCGACAAACCCACTTATATCACCCTGCATTTTGAAAAAGGTGTGCCCACCGCCCTGGACGGCGAAAAGATGAGCGCGCTGGATATTATTGAGAAGCTGAACGAGGTGGGCGGCGCGAACGGCATAGGCCTTGCCGACATTGTGGAGAACCGTCTGGTGGGTATGAAGAGCCGCGGTGTATACGAGACCCCGGGCGGCACCATTTTATACCATGCCCATGAGGTGCTTGAGACGCTTTGCCTGGACAAAGAGACCCAGCACTATAAAGCGCAGGTGGCGCTGAAATTTGCGGATATCGTCTATAACGGCCAGTGGTATACCCCGCTGCGCGAGGCGTTGTCGGCTTTTGTAGAGAGTACCCAGCAGACAGTGACCGGCGACGTGAAGATGAAGCTGTATAAAGGGAATATCATCAATGCGGGTACCACCTCTGCTTACAGCCTGTACAGTGAAGAGATTGCCACCTTTGACGAGGATGAGGTTTATGATCAGGCCGATTCGGCCGGGTTTATCAATCTGTTTGGGTTGCCTATCAAGGTGAAGGCCCAGCTGGATCAAAAACGAGGAAAATAAAACCGCAGCGTTGCAACACAGGGCGGAGGGCCAGACGCTCTCCGCCCTGTAGGAATTTAAAAGGGACGGCCCGGCGGCGGGGGAAAGAGAAAGGCAGCTTCAACCGATAAATGCAAAAGCGGGAGATGAAAAGCCCGCTGAAGAAAGCCTGGGGCAAAACGCCCCGCGGCCAGAAGAATTGAGACGGCTTTCACCGATAAAGGCGGGGCGCAGAAAAGCCGAAAGCCCGGCGGAAAAGCAAAGAGCTATTCCTGTGTTTTGTCAATATCCATCGGGCCGCGCACGGGGCGCGTGAGTCGAAATTTGCGGATCGAGACAATCATCGCCAGCTACCCATGTTGTGCCCCGTATGGGGCGCAGGAATAAAAATGTCACGATTTTATCAGAAATGGCCGCATCTATGATTTATCGTCATGCCCTGTATAGAGAGGACGGACGAACACGGGCGGCCTTTGCCGCCTGACTGCAGCACATTCTGCCATCGGCTATTCTGTGTACGCGGCGTATGGGTTTGATAGAAAGCTTTGCCAAAGGCATACGGTACCGCGCGGAATCTTTTATAAAAGACGGCACGACAGACGCGGCCCGGCATTTCGCTTTTGTGCGCCGGCGCTGTTTGAAAGGACCGGACAGGGCGCAGGGAGAAGAACAGGGATGACACGCGCGCACGGGACTGATATTTTGACCCGTTAGATATTTATAGTGAAGGCGGCGGTACAGTGGCCCCATCGCGCAGAGGCAGGACAGGGGCGGACAAGAGCCACGCCTGCAGGTTGGCGGAGCCGCAAGACCGCGGAACAGACACGGGATATGCACGGACGAGAGGGCTGGCAGGGCAAAACGGAAAGACATTGCTTACCGATACGCGGCATAGGGCTTGCTTGCAAATAGAGGGACCAAACTTTTTATAAACAGCGCGGTTACAAGGTGAGACCTCCAGGGGCCATCTGGTGGATGCCGCATATCTTTAACGCCGCATACCGTGCCGGTTATGGAAAAAGACGGTGATTGCGATTTTTAAAACAGTCCCGGCAGGCCGTTTAAAAAAATCGCTCAATAAAAAAGGAGGAAATGACCATGGCGCTTTGGGCAGGCAGATTTAAAAAAGAACTTGACCCCCGCACCAATGATTTCAACTCGTCCATCCGTTTTGACGCCCGGATGTACCGGGACGATATTTCAGGCAGTATCGTACACGCAGCCATGCTGGAAAAGCAGGGCGTGATTTCTCAGGAGGACAAAGAGGCCATCTGTACCGGGCTTGCGGAAATCGCGGACGATATTGAAAAGGGCCGCCTTTCTTTTGACCCCAACGCCGAGGACGTACATATGTTTATTGAGGCCGAGCTGACGGCGCGTATCGGCGACGCGGGCAAGCGCCTGCACACGGGCCGCAGCCGCAACGATCAGGTGGCGCTGGACATCCGCATGTACCTGCGGCGTGAGATCGATGAGATATTGGGGCAGCTGCTGGAACTGACAGGGGTGTTTTGCGACAAAGCGGAGGAAAACCTGGAGACGGTGATGCCCGGATATACCCATTTGCAGCGGGCGCAGCCTGTCACCTTCGCTCATCATCTGATGGCGTATGTGCAGATGTTTTTAAGGGATATTCAGCGGCTGGAACAGACTTTTTGGCGCATGAACGTCTGCCCTTTGGGCAGCGGCGCGCTGGCGGGGACGACCTACCCGCTGGACCGGGCCTTTACGGCGGAGCAGCTGGGTTTTGACCGTCCGTCTGCAAACAGTTTGGACGGCGTGTCTGACCGGGACTTTTGTATTGAGCTGGCGAGTGATCTCTCGATTTTGATGATGCATCTTTCACGTTTTTCTGAGGAAGTGGTGGCGTGGTGCAGCTGGGAGTTTAAGTTTATCGAGCTGGACGACGCGTTTGCCACCGGCTCGTCCATCATGCCGCAGAAAAAAAACCCGGATATTACCGAGCTTGTACGCGGCAAGACCGGGCGTGTTTATGGCGATTTGGTGACGCTGCTGACTATGATGAAGGGCCTTCCCCTTGCCTATAACAAGGATATGCAGGAGGATAAGGAGGCGATTTTTGACGCCGTGGATACCGTGAAGCTATGCGTTTCAACGGTGACCCCCATGGTGAAGACTATGCGGGTACTGAAAGAGAACATGCGTCTGGCGGCGGCAAAGGGCTTTATCAACGCCACCGACTGCGCCGATTATCTGGTGAAAAAGGGGCTGCCTTTCAGGGACGCGTATAAGATCACCGGCGCGTTGGTGGCGCGGTGCATCGACGAGGGAGAGACGCTGGAGACGCTGCCCCTTTCAGCCTACCGCGAGGCCAGCGGCATATTTGAAGAGGACGTGTACGCCGCCATCGACCTGGCGGCCTGCGTAAAAGAGCGTAAGGTGCAGGGCGGCCCCGCGCCGGAGGCGGTAAAAGCGCAGCTGGCGGCCGCCCGCGCAGAGCTTGGGAAATTTAACGAAGAAGCGGAATGAGAGAGATGAAGCACAGAGTTTTTATCGACGGCAGCGCCGGGACGACCGGACTGCGCATCCATGAACGGCTTTCTGGCCGGGAGGATATTGAGATTGTGACGCTGACGGGCGAAGCGCGTAAGCAGCCCGCCGCCCGCGCAGAGGCCGCAAACAGTGCGGACGCGGCGTTTTTATGCCTGCCGGACGCGGCGGCAAGGGAGATCGTACCGCTGATAGAAAAGCGGGTGACGGTGCTGGATACCTCTACAGCGCACCGCACGGCCGAAGGGTGGACCTACGGCCTGCCGGAGCTGACCGGCCAGCGTGAAAAAATACGCGCCGCCAAACGCATTGCGGTGCCGGGCTGCCACGCGACGGGCTTTATCGTGCTGGGGCGCCCTATGGTGGAACTGGGCTGGGCGCCCGCCGATTATCCGTTTTGCGCGCATTCCGTCACCGGGTATTCGGGCGGGGGAAAAAGCATGATCGCCGATTATGAGGAAAACGGCGGGGATGCCGAGCATCAGAGCCCGCGGCAGTACGCGCTGGGGCAGACGCATAAGCACCTGCCTGAGATGCAGGCGGCGGCGGGCCTTGCGTATCCGCCCGCGTTCAACCCCATCGTATCCGGCTTTTACAGCGGGATGGCGGTGACGATTGCGCTGCATACCCGCCTTTGCAAAGCGGGCTTTGGCCCCGAGGCGGCGGCTGAAGCGCTGCGGGAATATTACAGGGACGAACCGTTGATTACCGTACACCCGGCGGGCGAGACGCCGGAAAACGGCTTTTTACCTGCCAATACGCTGAGCGGCCGGGACGGGCTCGAAATCTTTGTATGCGGACATCAGGAACAGGTGATACTGCTCAGCCGCTTTGACAATTTGGGCAAAGGCTCAAGCGGGGCGGCTCTGCAATGCATGAACCTGGCGCTGGGCGAGCCGGAGACGGCGGGCCTTGCCCTTTGAGGAGGAGATAACATGGAGATAAAAGAGATCAAAGGGGACGTGTGTTCTCCGAAAGGATTTTTGGCGGCGGGGGTACACTGCGGTATCCGTAAAAACCGTGAGAAAAAAGATTTGGCCATGATCTACAGTGAGACCCCCTGCACGGTGGCCTGTACCTATACCCAGAACAAGGTGAAGGGCGCGCCTATCCTTGTCACCCAAAAAAACGTGGCCAACGGCGTGGCGCGGGCGGTGATCGTCAACAGCGGCAATGCCAACACCTGCAATGCCAACGGGATAGAGATCGCCACTGAAATGTGCGGCCTGACGGCGAAAGCCCTGTCGATAGACCCCACGGACGTGGTAGTGGCCAGCACCGGCGTGATCGGGCAGCCGCTTTCCATCGCACCCATTGCGGCAGGGATAGGGCCGCTGGTGAAGGCGCTGTCAAAGGACGGCGGCAAAGACGCCTGCGAGGGCATCATGACCACCGACACTGTGGAAAAGCTGTTTGCCTATGAGACGGTGATCGGCGGCAGCGCCGTCACGCTGGGCGCGATGGTGAAGGGCAGCGGGATGATACACCCCAATATGGCGACCATGCTGGCCTTTGTGACCACCGACGCGGCCATCAGCGCAGAGATGCTGCAGAAGGCTGTGAACAACGTGGTGGCAGACACCTTTAATATGGTGAGTGTGGACGGCGATACCTCTACCAACGATATGCTCACCTGTATGGCCAGCGGCCTTGCGGGCAACCCCGCAATCACCTGTGAGGGAGAGGATTTTGACAGCTTTCAGGCGGCCTTGTATGAGATATGCCGGGCGCTTTCACGCGCCATTGCAAAGGACGGCGAAGGCGCAACCAAGCTGCTGGAATGCCGGGTGACCGGTGCGCCGGATATTGCCTGTGCAAAAAAGGTGGCGAAAGCGGTGGCTTGCTCAAGCCTGCTGAAAGCCGCTATGTTTGGCGCGGACGCGAACTGGGGCCGTGTGCTGTGCGCGGTGGGCTACGCCGACGCGGATTTTGACATTGAAAAGGTAGACGTGACGTTTGAGAGCCAAGCGGGCGGCATCAGGGTATGCGAGAACGGCGCAGGCGTACCCTTCAGTGAAGAAAAGGCGAAGCAGATCTTGCTGGAGGATGAGATCGGCATATATATCGAGATGAAACAGGGAGAGGGCGAAGCGACGGCCTGGGGCTGCGATTTGACCTATGACTATGTCAAGATAAACGGGGATTACCGTACCTGAGACAGAAAGGCGGCTTTTTGACGCCGCCCTGCGGGCGAAGGCCGGGGAGGAAATGCTTTATAGCGGCGGATAACCGGAAGGGCGGATTTGATCGCACCGCATAAGAGGCTGAAATAAGGCTGCCCCTGCTGATTGAAACCGTTGACAAAGCCGCCCGGTTTCGGGGCGAGATGAAAATAAAACAGTTTCCGTTATCGCTTTGCTATATCATGGCGCGCCCACCACGGGGCGCGGGGGCTGAAATTCCGTACGGTTATGCCGTCCAGCGTCAGTCGCGCCCTGTACAGGGCGCGTGGGTTGAAATTACCAGCCGATCCATGAGGAATAGTTTACGCAGGCGGCCACCCCGCATGGGGCGCGTGGATTGAAATTGCGTACATTGCAGGCCTGATTATAACGGAACAACTCGCCTTCCGCATAAGGCACTTGGGCTGAAATGTTGAGTCTGTTATGATGCGGGTCGTGTGCAAGAGCCGTGCCCTGCATGGGGCGTGGGGGGTGAAATATGAGCGGTTTTATGTCCGCTTTTAACGGCTAAAAGCCGCGCCCAATATAGGGCGTGGGGATTGAAATTGGACACGGGCCAACGCGGAGGTCTGTCTGTCGGCGGCCCCACAGGGGCGCAGGATTAAAATGGCGAAAACCGTACCTTTGCGGGGTACAGGGCCGCCCATAGGGAGTGGCAGCCCGCAATGCGAAGGGCTGGACTATGGGCAGAACAAGGGACGGGGAATTTGATAGATCCGGTAGGCGGCTTTGCGTATTTTTGCCGCCCCATATAGGACGCGCCGACAGGGCACACCCCCTTGCGGCCAAGAGTGTGGGTTTTGACCTGCCCGGGTGAATGGAAATTTGGTAAGAGACATACCGTTATAGTATCGGGCAGAGCTGAGATGTGACAACTGCCTGTGGGGCGTTTTAGCGGCTGTGCGGCGGACGATAGTATGCGTATATTTTTTTATCCGCCCTTAGTGCGGCGCGTTTTTAAAGCGCCGGACGAAAATTTGCGGGAAAATCGGCTGAAAGCGGCTGCTTTATCTGCAGTATGGATTGAAAGAGGGCGGCGCAGAGGTTTTTTGCACATCCGCTTTATTTTATGGCAGAGGGCCGCGTTTCAGGAATACGGTATGCCGCCCGCGGTCTGCGTTTTACGGCGTGCCCAAGGGGGCGCGGAGAAAATCAGAGTGCGGACGACGGCTGGGGTATGACAGCGGCGCGCGTTGAGATGATACGGGCGGATAAAAAGATTTTGACGGCGGATATACCGGCGGCGCCCCGCGCGGGGCGGCTTTTAGGCAAAACGGAAAATTAAGGGAGAATGAGGATATGACGATTTCAAACCAGGATAAAGCGCAGGTACTGGCCCAGGCCCTGCCGTATATACAAAAATATTCCGGCAAGATCGTGGTTATCAAATACGGCGGCAACGCCATGATCGACGAACAGCTGAAGGATGCGGTGATGCGGGATATCGTTCTGTTGAACCTGGTGGGCATCCGGGTGGTGCTGGTACACGGGGGTGGCCCCGAGATCAACGCCATGCTGAAAAAAATAGGCAAAGAGAGCCGGTTTGTGGGCGGGCTGCGGTATACCGACGCCGAGACGGCGGAGATCGTCCAGATGGTGTTGTGCGGTAAGGTGAATAAAGACCTGGTGAGCCTGATTGCCCAAAACCACGGCGCGGGGCTGGGGCTGTGCGGTATCGACGGCAGCCTGATCCAGGCTGAAAAGATGAAGGGGCCGGAGGACCTGGGCTATGTGGGAGAGATCACGCAGGTGAATACCGCCCCGATACGGGACGCGCTGGAGCATGGATATATCCCGGTGGTAGCCACGGTGGGCGCCGATGAAGCGGGAAATGTGTATAACATCAATGCCGACACGGCGGCGGCGAGAATCGCCGCCGAGCTGGGCGCTGAAAACCTGATTTTGATGACCGATATCAGAGGGCTGCTGCACGATAAGGAGGACGAGAACACCCTGATACCCCATGTGCAGGTGAGCGAGGTGCCCGCCCTGAAGCGGGAGGGCGTTATCTCGGGCGGGATGATACCCAAAACAGACTGCTGTGTGGAAGCAGTGCGCCGGGGCGTGGGGAAAGCCGTCATCATTGACGGGCGGGTGCTGCACGCGATTTTGATAGAGATACTGAGCGACGAGGGCATTGGCACCATGTTTACCTGAGCGCGTTTGAAAAATAAGAGAAAGCCTGTGGGGATGGGCTGTGAAAAGGCGGCGTAAAAATGGATATGGAGACCATCAAAGAATGGGACGGCCGGTATGTGGCCGGGACGTACGGACGTTTTCCGCTGGCGGCTGAAAAAGGCGCGGGCGCGTGGCTGACGGCCGTGGACGGAAAAGAATATGTGGATTTTACCAGCGGTATCGGCGTGAACGCGCTGGGCTTTTGCGACCCGGATTGGGCGGCGGCGGTGGCGAGGCAGGCGGCGACCCTGAACCATGTCTCGAACTTATATTACAACGTGCCGATGGTGACGCTGGCCAAGACCCTGTGTGAACGCACCGACTATGATAAAGTGTTTTTTGCCAACAGCGGGGCCGAGGCAAACGAGGGCGCGATAAAAACAGCCCGTAAATATTCACAGGATAAATACAGCGAGGATAGATATGAGATTTTGACGCTGGTAAATTCTTTTCATGGGCGCACCGTAACAACCCTGGCCGCGACGGGGCAGACGGCTTTTCATGAGAAGTTTATGCCGCTTACCGCCGGGTTTGCCTATGCGCAGGCAGGAGACCTGGAGGCGATAAAAGAAAAAGTGAACCGGCACACCTGTGCGGTGATGCTGGAATTTATACAGGGCGAGGGCGGCGTAGTGCCGCTGGACAGGGATTTTGTACAAAAGACGGCCGCCTACTGCGCGGAAAAAGACCTGCTGCTGATTGCGGACGAGGTGCAGACAGGTGTGGGCCGGACGGGAACATTTTTGGCAAGCGAACAGTTTGGGATAAAACCGGACATTACGACCCTGGCGAAAGGGCTGGGCGGGGGGCTGCCCATCGGCGCGGTGCTGATGGGAGAGAAATGCGCCGATACCTTAGGCCCGGGCGACCATGGCAGCACCTTTGGCGGCAACCCCATTGCGGCAGCGGGGGCGCTGGAGGTACTGAAAAAGGTGGACGATACACTTTTGGCAGAGACGGTGCGTAAGGGTGCGTATATCCGCCGGAGGGTACAGGCCATGCCGATGGTAAAAAGTGTGACCGGGCTTGGGCTGATGATTGGGGTGGAGTTTACCGGCTGTACAGGAAAAGAAGCCGCCGACCGGGCGCTGGGCAAGGGCGCAATGTTTTTGACCGCCAAGCAAAAGCTGCGGATGCTGCCGCCGCTGACCATTACGGATGCAGAGATCGACCGGGGAATGGACATTTTGCAGGAGACACTTACCGAGCTGCAGAAGCAAAAAGAAAAATAGAGATTTTAAAAGCCGGGCCCGGCACTGCCTTTGGCGAACGTTGTAGAGAAGCAAAAGAAGACGGCGCGCCCGGGCGGCGGTATCCCCGTAGGGCACGGGCAAAAAGAGATGCCTGGCAGGTAGTTCTCAAGGCAAACTATCCAGGCGATATCCCGTAGGGTATAGGCAAAAAGAAATAAGCGGGGAAAACCGGCCTAAGGCGCAGCCGGCAGAACGCGGGCGGCGTAAACTTTTAAGGCAGCTGGTTCTTTTTGGCCTTGCGGCCTGGCTTTTTTAACAGCGATATTTGAACGACGGCCAATACGGCAGTGAAAAGCGCGACTGGGTTTTAGACAGTGACCGGGGCGGCGTTTTTCAGCAAAACCGCAGAACGCGTAAAGGGTTTTGGCGCTTGATGTGGAAAAGATATGGGAAAAGCGCCCTTTAAGCAAAAGACGCTGTGGTTAGGGTATAAGGCTTTTAGCCGCCGTGCGGCGAGGCCGAAAACGGTTTTCGCGCCGCCGTAAAACAGCGCGGGAAAAGAACGGGCCGCACCCCATGTACGGCTTATAAGCCCCGGTACAGTGAAACAGGATCGAAAGCCGGAAAAGAAAATTTTTCGGCTGGATAAAGGGTATTCCACCTTGAAAGGGCGGGCGGGATACCCCAGACAGAAGCGCCCTTTAAAAAACAGGCTTTTCGCCTTTTAGAGGCGGCGGGCAAAAAGAACAGGAGCTGCGATATGAAACATTTGCTGACGCTGAAAGACCTTACGAAAGAGGAGATCTTGAGCATCCTCAATCTGGCTGACCAACTGAAATATGAGCGGAAACATGGCATTGCCCATCCCCGTCTGGCGGGAAAAACGCTGGGTATGATTTTTCAAAAATCATCGACCCGCACCCGCGTCTCATTTGAAACCGGGATGTATCAGCTTGGCGGGCAGGCGCTGTTTCTCTCGCCGCGCGACCTGCAGATAGGCCGGGGCGAGACGGTGCAGGATACCGCGCGGGTACTGAGCCGGTATCTGGACGGTATTATGATCCGTACCTTTGCCCCAACAGAGGTGGAGGACCTGGCAAAATACGGCAGCATC
>JAUNTE010000308.1:1286-2776 GCA_030538855.1 Oscillospiraceae bacterium | reverse complement strand
AATGCGGGGGGGGGGGGGGACAATATCCTTATATCCTGTTTTAAAATAAAAAACAGACAGGAAAGATTAAGGAGGACGTCAAAACAATGAAAAAAGTGTTTGCTTTGCTTTGCGTATGTGTTATGGTCATGGCAATGGCCGTTCCCACCTTTGCGGCCACGCAGGGGCAGGTGGACGATCTGGCCGCCCAGCTGAACCAGAAACCAGGCAATTCTTCTGCGGCCAGAGAGCTGGCCGCTGCCGTTATAGGTAATAAGGACGTTGTAGTAGGCGACGAAGTGACCAATGCGATGAAGAAATTTCTTGTGAGCTATCTTGGAGATCTGCCGATGGCGATAAAGACGATAGAAGGGTGTAAAGTGTCTGCCTATTATTCACCGACTGTGATACGGGATTTTGAAGTCTCGAAGGTTTCATTTAAAGACGGCGTCCTGGAATTTACCGCGCAGTTTGCCGGCGGGGTACAGTCTGACATGGGAACTTACCTTGAGTTGGAAATGAACACTGTCATCGACGCGAGCAAGAGTTACATGTGGGAATGCGACGGCCAGACCGGGAAGGCCTATATAACCACAGTTGGCAGCGGCGACAGCGCGTATTCGGTAGTCAGCTTTTATGCCCCGCATTTCAGCACCTACGTTATCACGGAGGTAAAGAACGAAACGCCCGCCCCAACCCCAGACCCAACCCCCGAAGAGAAGCCCGGCACAGAAACAGATCCTTCCCCTGAAACGAACCCCGGTACAGAAACAAATCCGGCGCCCACTGTTTTGGCGAACACCGGCGCGGACATGAGCTTTGCCATATTTGGCATTGTGGGCCTGGGTGCGCTGGTGGTACTGGGCAGCGCGGCGGCACTGAAAAAACGCGGCGCTAAAAACTGACCTTTATGAAAGGCTTCGGTTTTAAGAAATCTGGCATATCGACGGCATGAAAAAGAGCATGCAGACATTTGTATTCTTTTTCAGCAACTGAAAGAAACCTCTTTCAGTTGCTTTTTATATGTGCAGCGCGGGGCTTTTGGGCCGGGCGGATAAAGGACGCGGTAAAGGCGGCGGGCTTTGCCGCGCCGGTATTGGCCGCATACGCGGTACAGGCCTTTTTCAGCATCGATATGTCTGCGGTGCTTCCACTGGCTTTTGTGCTTGCGGCCCTTGCGCGCTTACCGGCAGCGCAGCCCGCGCCGCTGGAGAAAAATAAAAAATGGCGATAGACACGGCGGCGCTGGGAGCCGCGGAAATGTTTTTGCCCCCGATTTACGCAAGCGGTGGCCGTAAAACCGCATGGAAAAACAAAGGCAGAACGACGAAAAAAGCCTGAAAAGTTTGTTGATTTTTCAGCTTGACAAAAATGCGGGGGGGGGGGGGACAAAAACCTTAAAACCTGTTTTAAAAAAAAAAAAAGACAGGATAGATGAAGGAGGACGTCAAAACAATTAAAAAAGTGTTTGCTTTGGTTTGCGTATTTGTTATTGTCATGGCAATTGCCGT
>JAUNTE010000308.1:0-1276 GCA_030538855.1 Oscillospiraceae bacterium | reverse complement strand
CACACCCCACCCCCACCCCCCCCCCCGGCCCGGCGGCCCTATACCTTTATACCCTGTTTTACAACAAATACGGGACAGGATAGATAGAGGAGGACGTTAAAATGATGAAAAAAGTGTTTGCTTTACTTTGCGTATGTGTTATGGCCATGGCGATGGCCGTTCCCACCTTTGCGGCCACGCAGGGGCAGGTGGATGATTTAGCCGCCCAGCTGGACAAAAACCCGGGCAACTATAACACGGCTAAAGAGCTGACCAATATTGTTAACAGCGATAAGGGCCTTGTAGTGGACGAGAAAGCAACCAATGTGATGAAGAATTTTCTTGTGAGTTATAACGGAAATGTGCCAAGTGTGGAGAAAACGGTGGACGGATGTAAAGTGTCGGCTTATCATTCACCGGCTGTAGGGCAGCCGCTGGACATTTCGAAGGTTTCATTCAAAGACAACACCCTGGAAATCACCGCGCAGTTTGCCGGCGGGGTACAGTCTGAGCTGGGAACTTATGTTGAGGTGGAAATGAACACCCCCATCGACTCAAGCAAAAGTTATATGTGGGAATGCGACGGCCAGACCGGCAGGGCCATTGTAAGCACGTTTGGCAGCGGCGACAGCGCGTATTCGACAGTCAGCTTTTACGCCCCGCATTTCAGCACCTATGTCATCTCTGTGGTGAACAGCGAAACGCCCGCCCCTGAAGCGGCCCCCGCGCCCACTGTGCTGGCGAACACCAGCGCTGACATGAGCTTTGCCATACTTGGCATTGTGGGCTTGGGCGCTCTGGCGGTACTGGGCAGCGCGCTGGCGCTGAAAAAACGCGGCGCTAAGAACTGACCTTTATGCAGGCAGCTTGTTTTCAGAGCTCAGGTGTATTGATTGCATGAAAAATGGGATGAAAAACAGAAACATTATTTTCAGCAACTGGAAGAAGTTTTTTCTTCCAGTTGCTTTTGGTGTATATAGTGTGGGGCTTTTTGCCCCGGGCGTTTTGGCTGTGATGGCTGCAGCTGCTGAAATATTTTTTGCCCCTGCCGTATGGGGCTGTGAGAAAGTGCAGGCGGCAACAGCAAGTTGACTAAAAAGAATGTCGAAATTTGTCGCTTACGTGGATTGACAAAATATGGCAAACATTTATAATTATAGACATATTTCATTTGGCAACCAATACGTGACAAAATAAACAGAGGAGGATGTAAAAATGATGAAAAAAGTGTTTTCTTTGATTTGCGTATGTGTCATGGTAATCGCGATGGGGGTACCCGCATTTGCGGCCACGCAGG
>JAUNTE010000307.1 GCA_030538855.1 Oscillospiraceae bacterium | reverse complement strand
AAGCCAGTAGAATCAAAAGCTTATAGGTAATCAAGAGGTAGTATTTGCACAATATTCAGGCATATTTAGCTATCAAAAACATTAGATAGGACGTGAATCGATCCTCCCATCTAACTTGATGATGTATTTTGCAGTTTTTTGTTTCTTTATTGAAAGGAAAATAATTTGCTTTTTTCAACGTCCTGCAAATCTACATAAATGCAGATATAGTAAAAGTTGTCGACTTTTGTCGGCAGCCTTTTCAATGGTCGGAGTGTAATTATAGGATTTAGAGAAACCCAGATATATCGATGGTTTATAGGCAGTCGGCAAGCTGTATTTTTGCAAATTTTAAACTAATTTATCTTTTGTCAGTTTTGTAATGTTTTCAAAAATATATTTATAGACGTTAACATCCGGGGCGTTATCAATCAGACGGATTTTGGCATCCTCTGGAATATCTAAATCTTCAGAGATATAATCATCTGGAAATCCCTTAAGTAGTAGCATCTCTTTTGCGGTCAGTGTACGGAATTGTAGCTGACAAGAATCAATCTCATTATCCAGATTAATTACAAAGGCTTTTTTTACTTCCTCTATAAAAGTTGCGGATATTAGCTTGAGCACCAGTGCGAAAACTATATCAGAAATTTTCTCGTATAAAAGGATTGCGGTATCATCCTCACCTAAAGGCCACAAAATTTCTTTCTCGCATTCATTTACGATTAAGTTGATTGCACCAATATTGGCATGTGCAAACAAATTTCTAATTTTTCGTAAGGAAAATTCATCTGTGCTTATAAAGGCATACTCTGAATCGGTCAAAAGCTTTTGTTCATACAACTTTTTATAGATAGAGTATGAGGATGAATCATAATCATTCGCAACAGATTTGCAAATACTCTCGAAACACGAAAACAACATAAAGATGGCTGCATGTCCACGGCCTTGCCTGTATAACTCCTCACATTCATAGAGACGATTAGAACAGAAGCGAGAGTGCTGCCATAAATAATCTAAAACAAGACTTTTCTCAGGTATAGTTTTTCCCAAGACACTATTACCTCCATATTTAGATAATTATGTACCCATAAACGAAATTATAGCATTTCAAATAAATCCTGTCACTCAGTTTTACTATCTAGTGTAATTATAGGATTTACGCCAAATGTTGAACAAGCAACCCCGCCTGAACACAAGCATAGTAAAAGGCCGTCGACTTTTGTCGACGGCCTTTTCAATGGTGCGAGGGACGAGACTTGAACTCGCATGGTATTACCACACGCCCCTCAAACGTGCGCGTCTGCCGATTCCGCCACCCTCGCGTTTTGTTCTGCACAGAAGAAAAACGACTGTACAAGTCACGATTGATATTTTAACAAAAACCTTGAGGCAAGTCAAGTGGAAAAAGAAAAAAAGCAAAGATGCAGCAATCGAAAGAGAAAAGAGAAGAGAAAAGGCGGAAAAGCACGGCGGGAAGGTTAGGGAACGGTGACCGCGATACACTGAAAATGCCCCCGAAGCGTGGCGCTGCCGCTGTCTGCGGGCAGGAACAGGCTGTCGCCTGCGGAAAAGAAAAGGGCGTCGTTTTGGTTTTCAATGACGCCGCTGCCTTCAACAAAGGTAAGGGATAAAAAGCTTTCAGAAGTAACAGAGAGGGTGCATTCATCGGCGACGCTGTATAGTACGGTTTTAAAATATTCGCATTGGGCCAGCTCTTGGGCCGATGTGTTCTCCGGTTTATCGGCGGTGCTTTCTAAATAAGCGGGAGAGGGCTGCAGCGCGGCGACTTCAAGCGCCTGCCGGATATGCAGCGGCCGCAGGTTTCCGTCTTTATCGGCCCGGCCGTAATCATACACGCGGTAGGTCAGGTTTGAATTTTGCTGTATCTCGCAAATACGAATGCCCGCGCCGATGGCATGCAGCGTACCGGCAGGGATAAAAAAGACGTCGCCTTTTTTTACCGGGACGCGGCGGAGAAGATCGCATACCGTATCATTTTGGATAGCGTCCTGCAGCTCTTGGCGGGTGACGGCGCGTTCAACGCCATAGTATAAAAACGCGCCGGGGTCGCAATCCAGCACATACCACATTTCGGTTTTTCCATAGCCGCCTTCATGAGACTGCGCGTAGGCGTCATCGGGGTGGACCTGTATCGACAGCGGCTTTTGCGCGTCGATAAATTTGATCAGGACAGGGAACTGAGAAAAGCGGGCGCAGTTTTCTCCAAGCGCGGCGCGCCCCAGTTTTTTAAGATATTGGGGGAACGGCATACCCGAAAAACGGCCGCTTGCCACCGTGCAGGGGCCGTCGGGATGGGTGGAAAGCTCCCAGCATTCGGCCAGGGGGGCCAGCGGCGTATCCTTATGATACAGCTTTTTCAGCGATTCGCCGCCCCATAAGTAATCTTTGCAGGCAGGTTTCAGTTTAACCATAAAAATCTCCTTTCATCGGTGAAAATAAAAGCGCTGCCTAAGGGCTGTTTTAAAAATTGAACACGCCGTTTTATTCTAAAAACAGTACGGCGCGCGGTGTTGAAAATGTGCGGCCTCTACCCATGCCCAGCATTTTTGCCTTGCAGCTGCGCAATGCGGTTTTTCTTTTTTCAAACGAGCCTTACGGTCTTTCAGCGCCGGCCCCGCGGGGCCGAGATACAAAGAAAGCCGCGAAAATAAAGCCCGGCAGCTTTACGGGAAGGGGAGGCGGCGTACCGAACTTTCTTCCCCTTCTGAACACGCGGAAGCAAAGACAAAAAATACAGCCTGTTTTTCTATCATCTATTCCCATGCCTTACAGAGTAGTTGAA
>JAUNTE010000306.1 GCA_030538855.1 Oscillospiraceae bacterium | reverse complement strand
CACCTCTATATCATTATTGGTTTTGATTTTTTGCTTTAGCACTCATTTGATGTGAGTGCTAAAGCTATTTATCATAATAGCTTTTCATGCTGAAAAATGCAAGCCCTTCTCAAAATATTTTTGATTTGTTCACAAATGGGCGGCGGCTATTGGTTGCGCGGACAGTGCCAAAGGTGCTATCATACATTATAGAAAAAGCCGCGGGAGAAAATGGAGGAAAAAATGATGAAAACCGGATTGGTGCTGGAGGGCGGCGGTATGCGCGGCCTGTATACCATCGGCGCGCTGGACGCGCTGATGAAAGAAGAGGTTTGGGTGGATTATGTGATCGGCGTATCCGCCGGGGCGTGCAACGGCGTCTCTTATGTATCCCGCCAAAAAGGCCGCAGCCTGCGGGTAAATACCGAGTATCTTGGCAACAGGGATTATCTCAGCATGCGCAACTATATCAAAACCGGCTCAATGTTCGGGATGAAATTTTTGTTTGACCGCATCCCGAATGAGCTGATACCCTTTGATTATGACGCCTACGAGCAAAACCCCTGTGAATTTGTCACCGTTGTGACGGATGTTGCCGCCGGCAAACCGGTATATTTTGATAAAAGCCATACCCGCCGGGGCGAGCGGTGCCGCGTGCTGGAGGCCTCGTCCTCCATCCCCGGTTTTTCGCCTAAGGTGCGGTATGAGGGGCGCGATTATCTGGACGGCGGCACCACCGACCCCATCCCGGTGCAAAAGGCCCTGGACGACGGGTGCGAGCGGGTGATCGTGGTGCTGACGAGGGAGCGGGAGTTTGTAAAAAAGCCTGAACAGCTGCGTACGGTATATAAAAGAATATTTAAAAACGAGCCGTGGATGATTGGCGCGCTTGACCGCCGCCATCAGGTGTATAACCGTGAAAAACAGCTTTGCTTTCAGCTTGAAAAAGAGGGAAAAGCCATGATCATCGCCCCGAAAAAAAGTCTGGGGCTCTCCCGCTTTGAAAAAGACAGAGAAAAGCTGATGAACGCCTACGCGCTGGGTATGCGCGAGATAGAGCGCCGCCTGCCCGAGCTGAAAAGCTTTTTGGCGGGAGAATAGAGAAACCGCATTGGCCGCACTTGAAGGGGAGAGCGGGAAGCGGCAGGAACGCAGGAAAGAAATTATGGAAAAAGCTGGAGGCGGCTGTGCGCCTCCAGCTTTTTTCTTGTAAAAGAAAACCACCGGCAGAGCCGGTGGTTTCAAAAAGCTTTCGCGATGCCCAGAAAAAATATCCGAACGAAGTGAGGAACTGTTAAAATGGGCAGAGAAATAAAAATCGGCATTGCAATGGCAAACAGGGGAACACTTATCGCTATTTTAATAGCAGGAGGGTGTTCTATGCAAGCGAAAGGAATCTGATGAGTCTGTAGGCTCCGCTGGTGATAAGCCCCAAGGGGGATTGTGCAGACCACCGGCATGGCCAGTGGTTATGATTGAATAGGAGAACCACCGGCTGTACCGGTGGAAGTATGCCGTGAAAGGCTTTCGCTTCAAGGATCGGGCGATGTTAGCTTTTGACACACGGGCCAGCGAATGAGTAGAAATGTTGGCAGGGCGGACAAATTGCAGGTTTGCGGGCGGCGGGGGTGCAAGATACAGACGAAAGATAATGGGGTGCATTTTGTGACGCCTGCCGGTAAAAGGCGTTGATAGGGCCTGCTCAAGCCGCCCGTTTGGCTGGTGGTTGTAACTGAAGGGCGCTTATCTGTCTTGGATGGGCGATGAAATATCTTAAAGCCCTGAATTTTAAAGCAAAATGAAACGACCGTTTTATACGGTAAACAGCGGGGGCTAGGCGTTTAAAGATACGGCCGCCGCTATGGGCTTCTATTCTTTTCGCCCTGCAGGGTGTGCTGTTTGGAAAAGTGCAATTTTTTCAATATAAAACAGGCCCTGACAGTTGCCGTTTTGACAGGACGGGCCGGAACAAAAAAGTACAAAAAGCGAAGGGACGCAGCCGCGTCCCTTCGCTTTTTGTAAACGCTGCCCCATTGTGCCGGGGGAGGGGCGCGTTCAGCAGAAAAATAGGGGATAGGGTAGAATAAGTGCCGCAAATTGGTGTGCAGGCTCTTGAAACTACCTTCACTTTCAGCAGAAAAATGGAAACTGTAAACAGGGAATACAGACGCGGTCATGCTGTCAAAAACAGACCAGGCAGAAGTGGACGCAAGCGCAGCCAACCAAAAGGTTAAGGTGAGGGCGTGCGCGATGAAAGCGGATACAGCAAGGCTCGCCCATCTGAAATTACCTGCCCGAGGCAGACCGGCAGACGCTGTTTGTAATACGCGCCTTGAGGTGCTGTCAGCTCCATAGGGCTTTGCCCGCCTAAAAAGGCCCGCCAGCACAGCTGGCGGGCCTTTTTATAAAACAGAACTGCCGCCGGCTATGCCGGCAGAGGCGCCCGCGAAAAAGCGACTGTTTTAAGAGGCGCGGACAGCGAGCCGTCTGCGGCAAGCATTTGATACCAGCAGGATATTTACAGGCGGCAGAGCAGGGGAAAATAAAAGAAATTTCAGCGCCGCCTGGCAGGCAGGCTGGCTGTCAATACGCCCTTACAGGGCCTGCAATCGCTCTCCGCCAGGCTGGCGGCAGCCGCTTGCAGCCGGGAAGAAACATTGCTTTTACATTTTCAGCAGGAGACCTTTTGGGGCTTTCAGCAGCCGTTTTCGTACATGGAAAGCGCCGCAAGGCGGACAGATATAGCCTGCTTAGAAAAAAATTTTAAATTTTTTGGCAAAAACAGTTGACAAACCCCTAGGTCGATG
>JAUNTE010000305.1 GCA_030538855.1 Oscillospiraceae bacterium | reverse complement strand
CCTGCTGAGAGGCCTTTAGCGCCCCAAAAGGCTTAGGAGCGCGGCGGCCCCGGGTTTTGGGAGATAGGCACATCTTTAAAAAAAGCGGCGGCGGGAAAGCTTTTGGCTGCCGCCCGACACATGCAGGCGGGAAAATGTAAAAAACGCGGGTGGGAGGGCCGCTGCCCCGCGGAAGACAAGGCCTGACTGCGGCCTTAAAGCGGGAAAAGTTTGATTTTAAAGGGCGGCAGCGTCATATGTGTGCCTGCTTTTTGCGGGGATGGTTTTTCTTTTTATCACCGGCAAGGGGAAGGGACAATACAAATGTGGCGCCGCCGCCGGGGGTATCGCACACCGTCAGCGAGGCGTACTGCATAGCCGCCAGTTCAGCCGCGATAGAAAGGCCCAGCCCGAAGTGCTGTTTATCGGTACGGCTTTGGTCGCTGCGGTAAAAGCGCTCAAAGATATGGGGTTTGTGGGCGGCGGGTATGCCGGGGCCGTGGTCTTCAACCAAAATGAGCGCTTTATTCTTCTCCACCTGGCAGCGAAGGGCCAGCGGCGTGCCGGGGGGCGTGTAGGCAAAAGCGTTGTCGAACAGGATGCTGAGGATCTGAAGAACGGCTTTTTCATCGCAGTAAAGGCGCGGCAGCTCTTTTTGAGGAAGCTGCAGCAGCAGGCTGCGGTTTTCACGCAGGGCGGCCTGCTCATACCGTTCATACACCGGGGCCAAGATCTGGTCGGCGTCTACCTCGCTGAGTGAGATCTGCCAGCCGCCCGCGTCGCCCGAGGCCAGGGTGAGCATCTGGGTGATCAGCCTAGCCATACGGGCGCATTCGTCCTCGATACGGGTGAGGAAACGCGCCGCGTGTTCCGGTTCTCCCGGCAGGGCGTAAGCGGTCGTCTGTATAACGGCCAGAGGGCTGCGCAGCTCATGGCTGGCGGCTGCGATGAAACGGTTCTGCCTTTTTCGGTTTTCTTCGATCGGGCGCAGCATGCGGCCCATTGCCAACCAGCCAAGGGCACTCAGCAAAGCGGTGCCGCAGATAAAGATGAGACTGTAAGTGAACAGCTGCCGGTTCTGGTTATGATAATATTCCGGGATGGCCTGAAGCAGAGAGACGCGGCAGTTTTGATGCCCGGTAACCCGGCTTTTTATACCGTAATAACGTACGCCGTCTTCGGTAAAGCTGTAGATGTTGGGTTGAGAACTTTGGGTTTGAAGCCAGATGGAAGGATAAAAGAAGTCATCCTGTGCCTTTGCGTCAAGAAGATCGAGCAGGCGCTGGCGCAGCGGCGCCTGGGCGGCCAGCTGCCGCTTGCAGAAAAGCGGGATGCTGCCGTTGTCGTCTATATGGATGATGAGATTTTCCTGGCGTTCACGCTCGGCCCATTGGGGGCCGGATATGCGGCCGTCCTGTATGAGCGTCTGTAAAAGGACCATCATTTTTTGCGTCAGCTGCAGTTCATACTGTCGGTGCAGCTGGTTTTGATTATATAAAAATGTCCAGCTTAAAACAGCTGCCAAGATCAAAGACGCAGCGCATGAAAACAGCAGAAAAAGCTTGCGGCGCAGCGCGTTTATCATGAGTTTGTCTCCAGGCGGTATCCCACGCCATATACCGTTTTGATACCGGTACAGCTGCCGATGGCTTTGAGCCTTCTTCTTAAAAAGTGGATGTAATTATCCAGATTGCCGTTTTCTACCAAAGTGTCGGGCCCCCACACCCGGCCAAAAATTTGGGCGCGTGTGATGGCTTTGTTCGCCTTCTCCATCAAATAGGCTAAAAGCTGCGTCTCGGTTTTTGAGAGGGTCACCTCACCGTCCGGCCCTTTTAAAATGAGAGAAAGAGAATCCAGCGCCAGGTCGCCGCAGGCGAAAAGGGTTTCATCCGCCGCCAGGTTGGGGGGACGGCGGCTTACGGCGCGCAGCCGGGCCAGCAGCTCAGGCATGGAAAAGGGTTTTACCAGATAGTCGTCCGCCCCGGCGTCCAGCCCGGTCACCCGGTCGCCCACCGCATCCATGGCCGTTACAAAAATAACGGGCGTTTTACAGCCGCCTGCCCGCAGCTTTTTCAGCAGCGTCAGGCCATCGACGCCGGGCAGCATTCTGTCCAGCAGTATGGCGTCGTAAATATTCTGCGCAAGGTAATATTCCGCGTCCGCACCGCTGCAGCATACATCGACGGCGCCGCATTCTTTTTCTATCTGAAAGCACATAGAGTCTGCGAGTTCACGGTCGTCTTCAATCAGCAAATAACGCATGTCGGTTTCCTCCTTTGCTTTTTTCATTATAGCATTCCCCTTTTCAGCGCGAAACCGCTTTTTTCTATTTTGAGATTTATTAGAGATTTCGTTAGGGAAAAATAGAGAATGTTTTGGTAAACTGCATTATAAGCAAAACTGACGGAAAGAAGGGGACGTTTTGATGAAAAAATTTATCTGTATACTTATGAGCCTGACGCTGGCGCTGGGCTTGTTTGCCGGCTGCGGAAGCGGACAGGAGGTGGGCGGCGATTCGTCGCAGGCTGTGCCGGAGACGGTGGGAAGGTATGTGTCTGAGGAGATCGAACTGCCGCCCGGCGCGCTTACGGCGAATTGCCGGAATTTCTTTTTGCGCAGCCCACGGGAAGAATTTGAGTATTTTTATACTGTGGAAACAACAGCGCAAGGGCCGTACATGTGCGCGGCCCTGCAAGAAGACGGCAGCTGGGATATAGAGAACGCCGCGGCGGTGAACGATGCGCTGGCACAGGCGCCCGAGCTGGGCGTTTATAAAGTTTTATATGGGAATGACGGAAAGCTTTATGTGGTGCTG
>JAUNTE010000304.1 GCA_030538855.1 Oscillospiraceae bacterium | reverse complement strand
CAAAATTTACCGATAAAGCGAAGGAACTTGGAGCAACGTTTGTCTTTTTTGGAGAAACAAAAGCGGATATTCCCATGGGGTGCAGCTATATCATTGAGATCGCCGACGAACAAAACGGCGTTATGATCAATACGGAAAACGCCGCCGATACTGCAAAATTTGTATATCAAAGCATCCCCGACGCATACGCGGCGGAAGTTGTCAGGCTGCTGGCGCCAGTTTATACAGAAGAGATCTCGCTGGAGGGAACGCTGACGAAAAACTGTTCTCTGTTTGAAATGCTGGATATTTTATCTGTGGAAGACCTGGACCTGACGCAGAGGTGGGGTCATTCTCAAGTTTTCAAATCCATGGCGGCGCCGCTGGGCGTATCAAAAAGCGGCATTGTAGAGCTGGACCTGCACGACAAGGCCCATGGCCCGCACGGTTTGGTGGCGGGTACGACAGGGTCTGGCAAATCTGAGATACTGCAAACATATATCCTTTCGATGGCAACGCTGTTTCACCCGTATGAGGTTGCATTTGTGATCATCGATTTTAAAGGCGGCGGCATGGTGAATCAGTTTAAAGAGCTGCCGCATCTTCTGGGCGCTATTACAAATATCGACGGCAAAGAGATCGACCGTTCTTTAAAATCCATAAAAGCCGAGCTGCAGAAACGGCAGCGCCTTTTTGCAGAGGCTGACGTCAACCATATCGACAAATACATTGTGAAATATAAATCCGGAGAAGTGAAATATCCGCTTCCGCATCTGATCGTGATCGTGGATGAGTTTGCCGAACTGAAGGCGGAGCAGCCGGAGTTTATGAAAGAGCTGATCTCGGCTGCGCGTATCGGCCGAAGCCTGGGCGTTCATCTGATTTTGGCCACCCAGAAACCATCGGGACAGGTAAATGAACAGATATGGAGTAACTCGCGTTTTAAGCTTTGCCTGAAGGTGCAGAGCCAGGAGGACAGCAACGAGGTTTTGAAATCGCCCTTGGCGGCGGAGATCAAAGAACCGGGCCGCGCCTACCTGCAGGTGGGCAACAACGAAATATTTGAACTGTTTCAATCGGCTTACAGCGGTGCGATGGAAAAGGCGGATGACAGTAATGTGAAAGAATTCGCCGTTTATGCCCTGACGGAATCCGGCAGAAAAGTAGCCGTATACGCCCAGAAAAAGAAAAAGTCAAGCAGTGAAAACCTTACGCAGCTTGACGCAGTGGTAAAATATGTGGGCGAATACTGTGAGGGCCGGCATATTGAAAGGCTGCCTAACATCTGTCTGCCCTCGCTGGGCGAGGCGATCCCTTTCCCCGAGAACGAAGCGCTGCTTGAGCGCAACTATAATATGACGACTGAAATCGGCGTATACGACGACCCCGACAATCAGTACCAAGGTATTTACTCTCTTGATGTGGCAAGCCAGAACCTGATCGTCATTGGCTCGGCCCAGACAGGGAAAACCAATGTCCTGCAAAATATCATCCGCAGCCTTTCTACAAAATATTCTCCGTCGGAGGTTCAAATCTATATTCTGGATTTTGCCTCGATGGTACTGAAGAATTTTGAGAAGCTCAATCATGTGGGAGGGGTGGTATGCCCCTCAGAAGATGAAAAACTGAAAAATTTATTTAAACTTCTGCGTGAAGAGATGGAGGAGAGAAAAGAAAAACTGATCGCGGTGGGCGTCAGCTCTTTCAGCGCATACAAAGAGGCGGGAAAAACAGACCTGCCGCAGATCGTTCTGATGATAGACAACCTGACAGTGCTGAAAGAGCTGTACTTTCAGGATGACGACGAGCTGCTGAACCTCTGCCGCGAAGGGCTGTCGGTAGGCATCAGCCTGATTATCACCAACGCGCAGACTTCGGGCATTGGATATAAGTATTTGTCCAACTTTTCAGGCCGCATCGCCCTGTTCTGCAATGACTCAAATGAATATGGGGCGCTGTTTGACCACTGCAACGAACGGCTTGACAATAAACCGGGAAGGTGCATTGTAGAACTGGAAAAACGGCATCTTGAATGTCAGGCGTATCTGGCTTTTGACGGCGAAAAAGAAATTGACCGCGTCTGTAAGATCAAAGCCTATATCGCCGACGCAAACGATCGGTACAAAGACAGCGTGGCAAAAAATATTCCGGTTATCCCGGCCTCGCTTACCGACGCCTATATCCTCGATCAGTTCTCAGGATACATGGGCCAGAGCTTCCGCGTAGTGGCAGGGCTTGATTACGGTACCGTCACCCCATTCACGCTTGATTTTGCGGCGCTTGGCGCCATCGGCATCACCGGACGGGAACAATCGGGCAGACATAATTTTGTAAAATATTCCGTCAGTATGCTTGAAAAGCTCTATCCCGGAAAATCAAAGGTATATATCGTGGATGGGATCGGGAAAAAGCTTTCCGCCTTGAAATCGGCCCCCAATGTTGTGTCCTATAGTCTGGTTGCGGACGACGCGCTGCGTATCATAAAAGAAATGGAAAGTGAACTTCAGGGAAGATATGAAGCTTTGCTGGCAGGAAATGAAAACGCCATAGCGGAATCTGAACTGCTTGTTTTCGTCATCGATAATGCTGACGCAGTGGAAACGCTGAGCGAAAATACGGAAGGTATGGATGCTTATAAAAATATTTTGAGCCGCTATAAAAACATGAACGTATGTGTGTTGATATCCGCCTATGAGAATACAAACATTTCTTACAACTCACCTGAGATATTGAAAAATATCAGAGATGCACGCCATTTTATGTTCTTTGACGATATCAGCAATATGAAAATTATCGATATGCCGCTTTCATGTACCCGGGCCTT
>JAUNTE010000026.1 GCA_030538855.1 Oscillospiraceae bacterium | reverse complement strand
CGTTATCCGCAAGTATGTGGGAATACAGGAATTAACGTTTATTATCGTCAATAAGTTTTTGAAAAAAATTATAGTCATGCACCGGACAAATCCACGAGACACCACAGATAGAAAATAGAGATTGTCTGGAATTTTATCGAAGAACTAGAATAGGGCGAGGACAAGCAGACCATTGAACGACGAAGAAAAAACATAACGGCATAGCTTTTGACTATTTCCCACTGCAGTAATAAAAGTACTTCACAATAAGGCCCGCGCCTAAAAGCGCGGACCTTATTTTGAAAACCGCCAGCGAAAAAGGATATTGCAGGAAGCGGGTCACAGATATAGTTCCTCCTGGGTGGGGGCTTGCGGTAAAATGTGAGACAAAGCGTCTTTCTGGTGAAGATAGCTTTCCAGCTCAGGCAGAGGCAGCGCGGCGCTGTACAGATAGCCCTGGTAGATATGACAGCCCAGCGTCTCAAGCGTTTTCTGCTGTTCTTCCGTCTCTACATATTCAGCGATCAGATCATAATTGAGCGAGTGGCTCATACGCTGGATACTGCTGATGATCTCTTGTGAACGCTTATTGTTCACCATATCGCGTATCAGACGGCCGTCCAGTTTTACGGCGGCGAACTCATTGTTCTGCAAATAGATCATGGAGCTGTGCCCCATGCCGAAATCATCCATATGGAAGGGGACGCCAAGCATACGCAGCTCTTGTATACGGCTTTGAATGGCAGGCGTGGACGAGAGGGCGATCTGCTCGGTGATCTCAAAACATAAAAGGCAATCTTTAAAATCGTAACGGTTCAAAATGTCTTTGACCTTATCGCAGAACAAGGGGTCCTCTAACTGTAGGGGCGAGATGTTTACGGCCAGATGGATGGGATAACGGCTCTCTTTGGCAAGCCGCTGAAGCGCGCGGGCTGCCGTCTCGATGATCTGATACCCCATCTGACCTAAAAGGCCCTCTTCACGCGCCAGTTCAACCACCAGGGGCGGATATAAAAAGCCCGCGCTGGGATGGTTCCACCGCAGCAGTGCCTCAACGCCGTAAAGGGTGCCGTCGCTGCGGAACTGAGGCTGATAGTAAAGGGATATTTTGCTGTTGGAGAGGGAATGGCGCAAATCAGCCGTCAGCAGTTTGATGACTTCGTGCAGGTCACGGTAGGCGGTACCGTTCAGGCTGGTGACGTCGCCCGCCGCCTCACGCTGTACGATTTCATTTTTCAGCGTGGAGATATTGCGTTTCAGCAGGCCGGAATAATATTTTTCAGAAAGCCTGATAAAAGGCAGATAAAGGGCGGTGCCAATGGCGATATTGACGGCCTGCAGGGCCGCCCCTGTCCATGAGCCGGTAGAGAGCCATCCGCTGAACAGTACCGGCGTCGTCCACTGTACCGTCTGGGAACAAAAGGGCACCAGCCCCAGCGCCATGGCCCCGGCGCTGGTACCAAGCATCACCAGCGGCACCAGAATGAACGGGATCAGCATAATGGGGTTGAAAACGACAGGCAGGCCGAATAAAACCAATTCATTGACGTTGAACAGGCTGGGAATGATGGAAAGCCGGAACAGGCGTTTGGAGTTGCCGCGCTTGGTGCCGATAAGCAGGGCCAACAGCAGGCAGATGGTGGCGCCTGAGCCGCCCATCAGGATAAAGCAGTCGAAAAAGGTTTTGGTAAACAAAGTTTGCGGCACGCCCCCCGCCGCCACCGCGGCGATGTTGGCGGCCATGCCGCTTTCAAACATGCCGTCCGACACCATGCTCAACAGGTTGGAGCCGTGGATGCCGAAGAACCATAAAAAGTGGATCAAAAAGATGAAGAGGACAGCGCCGCCCACCCCGGTGCCCACTTTTTCAAACAGATCGGTTGCAAGCACAGAGCCGATGTTTTGCAGGCTGCTGCTGCCGGTGACGGTGATGAGAAGGACCTTCAAAAAAAGAAAGACCAGCACACATGCGGCGATGGGAAGCAGCGAGGTCACGATGCTTTGAAAATCAAGGTCGATCCCCTCATGATAATGTTTGTCGTGCCAGCGGTGCGAGATCCTTAACAAAAGGCGCAGCAGCGAGCAGCAGCCCAGCGTGACCAGCATTGCGGTAAACAGCCAGGTGGAATCAAAGATAGAGAGCTGCAGGTTGCTGACGTCTTCTATGGTGAAAACCACATAAGAGACAAGGCAGCAGGTGGGATAGAGCCCGACGTTGACCGGATCGGCCAAATGGGCATAAGAATAACTGATGGTGGCGATGAGGATGAGGGAGAGAACGCCCATGGTGCCAAAATAGACCCAATGTACCGTGGTCAATAAAAAGCCGTCTGCAAAGGTACGGATAAACGTCTGATACGCCGGGATGGGGAAATTGGCGACCACCAACGACAGAGAACCGATTAAAAAAAACGGGATCGCTAAAATCAGCCCGCGCCGCAGGGCGGTGATCAGCAGGTTGCCGTCCAGCCAGGAACAGATGCCGTCCAGTTTGCTTTTTCTAAGTTCATCCCGCATAGTTCCCTTCCTCTCCCATTCCAGTCGAAACGTTTCCAGTAAATATTAAAATAGAAAAACTTCCCTTTAAATACCGCAGAGCATTGTATCTGCGGCAGGAAGAAAGCTTTTTAAGAGATTTTTAAAGAATTTTTAAACAATTTAATCATATCACATTTTAGCGGGATGTGAAGTAGACAAACCAAACAAAAAACGCATCTACTTTTTCACATGTCTTAATAAAAGCGAACCGCGCTTCGCCGTTTTTACCCCGCGCTTTTCGCGCGGGGTAAAAAGAAAAATAGGCGCGCTGACAAAAAAGGCGGACGACCTGCCGGAAACGGATAGGGACGCGCCTATGAAAAGTTTTTATATCCGGTTGGTTGGACGGGTAAGGGCAGAAAGGCAAATTTGAAGGCGCGCCCATGAAAAGCGGCTGCGGCACAAAAGCGGAGAGAAGCGCGCGGCTTTTAAACGATACCGGCGAGATAGAAACCGGTTTAAAAAACCGCAATAAAAGGCGGGCAGGGAAAGCCGCGGCGCAAATCACCAAAACTTTCAGCGATTTCTAGAAGGTTCCAGTTGCGCGGCAGCCGGGATATATGTTAAAATAATAACAAATCCGTCCTGTGAGGACGAAAAAGAGGAGAAGAAAGCATGATCTATTCGTCGGTTACAGATATCCGCCGCAAGGTATTCTGCGAGGTGGCGCGGATGGCCTATGAGGGCAGCGATCACTCCCGTCTGGCCGAACTCCCCTACAAAATCATACCGGGCGAGGTGGCGACCCATCGCGCCAGTATTTTTTTAGAGCGCGCCATCGTCAGCGAACGGCTGCGTTTGGCCATCGGCCTGCCGCTGCGTCCGATGGACGAACGGGTGCCGGTGGACGAGAATATTGAGGACAGCGCGGTGGCGGAGAAGTATTATGAACCGCCCCTGGTAAACATCATCAAATTTGCCTGCAACGCCTGCCCTGAAAAGCTGGTCAAGGTGAGCAATTTGTGCCAGGGGTGTCTGGCGCGCCCCTGCAAAGAGATATGCCCCAAAGGGGCCATCGAGATGCGCAACGGCAAATCGCATATCGATCAGTCAAAATGCATCAAATGCGGGCGCTGCGTGGACGTCTGCCCCTATGGGGCCATCAATAAGATGGAACGTCCCTGCGCCGCAGCCTGCGGTATGGACGCCATCGGCTCAGACGAGCTGGGCCGTGCCAAGATCGATTATGACAAATGCGTGGCCTGCGGCCAGTGCATCGTCAATTGTCCCTTTGGCGCGATCTCGGATAAAGGGCAGATCTTCCAGCTGATCCACGCCTTCAAAAAAGGCGATAAGGTGGCGGCTATCGTCGCGCCTGCTTTTGTGGGGCAGTTTGGCCCTGAGATGACGCCCGAAAAAATGAACAGCGCTTTGCAGAAGCTGGGCTTTGTGGATATGTTTGAAGTGGCGATCGGCGCCGACCTGTGCGCCGTTGAAGAAGCGAAGGACTTTATGCGCGAAGTGCCTGAACACCAGCCCTTTATGGCTACCTCGTGCTGTCCCTCGTGGTCGGTAATGGCGAAAAAGATGTTTCCCGAATTGGCGCCCTATATCTCGATGGCCATGACGCCGATGGTATTGACGGCCCGGCTGGTGAAAAAGAAGCATCCCGATTACAAAATCGCGTTTATCGGGCCCTGCTCAGCCAAAAAATTAGAGGCCAGCCGCCGCACCATCCGCAGCAATGTGGATTTTGTACTTACCTTTGAGGAACTGATGGGGATGTTTGAGGCGAAAAGCCTGCAGTTTTCCGCCATACTGGAGGAAAAGCCGCTGGAGGAGGGCTCGTCCAACGGCCGTGCCTTCGCCGTCAGCGGGGGCGTGGCCAAAGCCGTGGTGGACGCCGTTGGCCGGATGGACCCCGAACGTGAGGTAAAGGTGGCCGCCGCGCAGGGGCTGAAAGAATGTAAAAAGCTGCTGCTGATGGCCAAAGCGGGCAAATATAACGGATACCTGCTGGAGGGGATGGCGTGTCCCGGCGGCTGTGTGGCCGGGGCGGGCACCCTGCAGCCGGTGAATAAATCGACACTGGCCGTCAACCAGTACGCGGCCAAAGCGCCGCTGCAAAACCCGGTGGACAGTAAATATCATATCGACCTGCCGATGCTTACTTAAAAAACTTGCAGATCTGCCGGACGGGCCGGGGCCTGTCCGGCAGATTTTATATTTGGCAAGAGCAGACGCGGCTTTGACGACGGCCCATGGGAAAAAGTAAAAAACAGCGGCGTTTTCAGCCGTGGAATATTGGCGTTTTGCCGCGAATATGGTATGATGGAAAAAGAAAGAAGGGATGAGCATGGCTTATGAATTTACAAAAGAGCTGGAGACCGGCAACGCGCTGATAGACAGCCAGCACCGTCAGCTGATCGAGGCGATCAACCGGCTGCTTGAAGCCTGCGGACAGGGCAAAGGCCGCGCGCATATCAAAGAGACCATGGACTTTTTGCAGCAGTATACCGCAAAGCATTTTGCCGACGAAGAGGCGCTGCAGCTGAAATATGAATACCCCGATTATGTCAGCCATAAAAATTATCATGAGTGGTTCAAAAAAACGGTAAAAGAGCTGGCTGGCGAGCTGGAGGAGATGGGCCCGACGGTAGTGATGGTGGGCAAGGTGAACGCCAGCATCGCCGGATGGCTGGTAAACCATATCCGCCGTGAGGACACCAAGGTGGCGGCGCATATCCGCCAAAAAAGCGGCGAATAAAAATGCGGATACTGATTATTGACGGCCAGGGCGGCGGTATGGGCGCAAAGCTGGTGGCAGCGCTGAAGGAAGCGGCCCTGCCCGGGGCAGAGCTGATCGGCGTGGGCACCAACGTACTGGCGGCCAACGCGATGCTGAAGGCGGGCGCGGACGGCGCGGCAAGCGGCGAAAACGCCATTGCCGTCAACGCGGCGAGGGCGGACGTGATTTTGGGGCCCATCGGCATCGTGATGGCAAATTCTCTTTTGGGAGAGATCACGCCGCGCATGGCGGAAGCGACGGCCTCAAGCAGTGCGGAAAAGATATTGATCCCCGCGGGAAGATGCTGTGTACGTATCGCAGGGCTTGCGCAGAAGCCGATGGACAGCTATATTGCCGAAGCGGTGGCGCTGGTGAAAAAAAGAGCGGCGGAATAAGGCCGGCTTTTGCCGGCGCAGCCAGAGTATAAAACGCAAATAAGGGGCTGCTATACAGCGGCTGCCGGAAAAAATGCAAAAAGACGCCCCTGTATCTGACGGTTAAAAGCCGGATGCAGGGGCGTCTTCTTTTTAAAGCAGTTTTTTATGCAGACTGCTATCCGTCCCTTTATTTTGGGGCAGCCATTTTTACCGCCATATAAAAAACGGTAAGGCCGCAAAGGCCCGCAGGATATAAAGAACACAGGCTGGGCCGGTGAAACGGGCCGGGGCCCAAAAAAAGCCCTTTAAAAAGCCCCGGCCTGCGCCGAAACCGATTTTACTGCGGCAGAGCCTGCCCGCGCTATGAGGCGTACAAAATTTTTGCCATAAGCGGCGGCAGGCAGCAAAGTTTTTTTACTGCCCGGCGGGGAAGGGCCGGGCGGTTTTAAGGCCGTGAGGCGGAGAGCGTCAGGCTTGCAGTCACGGCGTTTGAGACGCCGTGACTTATCAGGGGCTGCCCCATAAAACGGCATAGCTATAGGGCAGAAAAGCCGCTTTTAAGTCGATGGTATCCCCGGGTTTTACCATAAAGCAGTATAGCTGTGCGGCTGAAAAGGGCAGAGCGGCGGGTAAAAAAATCTTACATGGCCGTTGGGCTTTACGGTATCCTATGTCCAGCCGCATCACCATGACACGGCTGGACAGGACAGGGCAAGGGGTACCCCGTTGGGCGGCGCTTTAAAAAGACGCGAAAGCGCGGGTGATGATGTCGTTTTTGCCGCAGGGCATAGAACGTACAGAGCTTTTAAAGAGACCTGCGGCGCCGGCCACAAAGACGCGCCGCTACACTTTTACAAGCCTGGCTTTTTCAAGCCCCAGCACCAATACCGGCAGAACAGCCAGCTGAATGACGATGCCGGGCAGCGCCGTGATGAATGAGGCGGCCAGAAAAGCATCGAAGCTGTATTGCCCCGCCTGAAAGATGAGCGCATTTAAAATGCCTGCGACGATACGGCCCGCCAGCATGGCGCCGATAAGTTGAAGGTAGAGATCGAGAAGGCGCCATTTGGTGTGGATGAACCGGGCCAAAAGCCCCGCCGTCAGCCCGTAGACGAGCAGCTCACACAGCATGGAGGGCAGTATGGCCGCAGGGGGCATACCGGTGATAAAGCTGGAGAGCAGCGGCGCCAGCGCCCCGCACAGGCCGCCGTATAAAGGGCCGCACAGAAGCCCGCACAGCAGCACGGGAATGTGCATGGGCAGAAAAATACTGCCCGCTTTTGGGATAGAGTGAAAAGCCACGGGCAGAATGATGCCCAGCGCAACGCACAGCGCCGCGAATACCAGTTTGCGTACATTGTTGTTTTTCATGATTGTCCTCCTTTAAAAATGCCTGAGAAAAAACGCCCGGCGTTGTAGAAACGCAAACCGCCGGTACGCCGCGCGGCAGGCCGCAGCCTGACAATAAAAAACGCCCCAAAGGCGAATAGGCCCGCTGGGCGGGCGGCTTCGCCTTCGTGGCGCAGATTAAAACCAAAGGATAAAAGATACGGCAGCCGCCTTCATGACGGCTTTTTTTTATCATAGCAAAAAAGGCGGGACAAGTCAAACCGCTTTTCTATCCGCACGCCACGCGCGTGCCGCGGCAAGGACGGCCTGGCTGTTTGTAAAGACGCCTTTCGGCAGGGGCGGCGCGGGCCGCAATCCCTTTTAAAAGAGAGGCCGCTGATAAAGCGGCCTCTGGGAAGAGGGGCCGCAGACGCGGTAAACCCCTCCCCTTGCCGTGGAAAATGCGGAAGCGGCAGGCTGTCCGTCCCGCGGGCGCAGCCGTTTTATTGCAACACAAAATTACACGCCAGACGTGCGGCCTAAAAGAGCTGAAACGATGAAGAAGAAATAAAAATTCCTTTTGCTGTTATAAAAGCGCGGTCTGCCAAGTGCGGTAAGAAAAACAGCAGGCGGACATGCAGAAAGAACCTGAAGGGCATAAATCATTTATCCTATACGCAATGAAATTGCAGCGTACATAAAGAAGCAGCCAAAAGAAGATAGGATAGGGGGCAGCTTGCGATGCATGTGAGGAGCCTTTAGAGGCGGCAAATAACAGCCCTCTATACTGTGGGCGGATAAAAAGGCGCGAGACGATATTTTTTATTGCTGCGCAATAAAAAATATTTGATTTCTATGGCCTCGCCCTCACCGCTATCGCGGCAACCGGGCGAGTGGCCAAAAAAATAGCCTCCGCTTCGCTGCGGCTGTTTTTTCTTGTGAAGCAGAGCGCCTTTGTAAGCGCGCGCCGCGCAGGGCAAAAAATAAATCTTGCAACCTTAACCGCAGCGTTATTCGTTCCCGGCTGTTTTTTCTTGTGAAGCAGAGCGCCTTTGTAAGCGCGTGCCGCGCAGGGCAAAAAATAAACCTTAGAACTTTAGCCGCAGCGCTTTTTATTCCCGGGTATTTTTTATAACAGCGTGCAGGGTTAAACGCTTTAGCACACCCTTTGCGCTTTAAAAAAGTGTGCGCTGAAAAAATCCCGCCTGCGGTAAGCCGCCCCCCCTGAAAAAGGGCAGGCATTATCACAAAGCGAAAAACTGACGGGGTTTTTTACGCTGCCGATGAAATAAAAGCATGGGAGTGATTTAGAAAACAGAAATCACCGGCGGTTTCTACAGACAGCGGGAGGTACGGCGTTAAAATATGCGCAGCCATCACGCGGCCCCGTGCTTTTGCTTTCCATGGGCAGGCTGTTTACGAAAAATGCGGTTTTTCTGTTTTGAAATAAGCCCTGCAAAAGGGAGAAAGGAAAGTTCGTTGTTTTTCATAAAAATCTTAAAGGTTGTCGGAAATAGATTGGTTATTGTTCACTTTTAATAAATTGTTCACGATTTTTTTGTTGACATAGTATAAGAAAAAGCATAATATATATAACACCGTTAATCGTTAACATGGTTAATGAATGGAGGCGGAAAAATGTGCTTGTAGACGACAGGATGCTGGATTCTTTTCATAAATTTAAACAGCTGAATGTGATCGGCGCGTTAAAACTGATGCCGCAGGGCGAGATGGCGATTTTACACGCCATTATGCGGATATCGGCAAAACAGAACGGGCGGTGCAGCGTCTCTGACCTTGCCAAAGAGCTGCGCGTCACCCCGCCCGGCGTATCCCGCGCCTGCCGTAATTTACGCGAAAAAGGTTATCTTGACAGCGTGCCGGATGAAAACGACCGGCGCAATACCTGCCTGGTAATAACTTCAAGCGGCCGCAGGGCAATTGAAATGGATATTGGGCGGATCAATGAATTTATGTGTCGGGTCTTCACCCATCTGGAACCGGGAGAGCTGGAGGAATTCTATCGTCTGTTCGATAAACTGTTTGAGAGCATCCGGCAGGAGCTGGAGCTGGCAAGCGAAAGAGAGAAGGGCTGAGAAAGTATGTGGAAGATACTGAAAAACCTGAAAAACCATTGGAAATCCGTCATTGTGATCGTGGTGCTGCTGCTGGTGCAGGCGCTGTGTGATCTGGCGCTTCCCACCTATACGTCTGACCTGATCGACGTTGGTATCATCAACAGCGGCGTGGAGTACGCCACCCCCGCCGTCATCCGGCCGCAGCAGCACGCCGCCGTGCGCCTGTTTATGACGCCGGAGGAGGCCGCGGCGTGGGACGACGCCTATGAGAGCGGAGAAGACGGCAACCTGCATTTGAAGGACGCGTCTTCAAAAAATATGGAACAGCTGGATGAGACCTTTACCGCGCCTATCGTCACGGTATATCTGCTGCAGAATATGCAGCAGAGCGGCGAGACCCCCGCGGCCGGGCAAGAGGCGATGATGCAGGCCATCCAGCAGGGCGATAACGAAGCGCTGCTTCAGATACGCGAAAAAGTAGAGGGAGAATTCAGCCAGATGGGCGATACCATGGTCGAATCCTCCGGCGTCGCCTATGCCAGAGCCGAATATACGGCGGCGGGCGGCGATTTGGGCAGCCTGCAGACGGCCTATCTGTGGCGGGTAGGCGGCATGATGCTGCTGGTAACCCTGATCATGGCGGCTTCGGCCGTGCTGGTTGGGCTGTTTGCCTCCCGCGTGGGGGCTGGCGTGGGCCGTGACCTGCGTGAAAAGGTATTCAACCGGGTGGTGGGCTTTTCAGACGCTGAGATCAACCGTTTTTCAACGGCCTCTCTCATCACCCGCAGCACCAACGACATCCAGCAGATACAAATGGTGTGCACCATGCTGCTGCGTATGGTGTTTTACGCGCCGCTGCTGGCTATTGGCGGCATTGTGATGGTACTGCGCACCGGCGCGAATATGGAGTGGATCATTTTGGTGGCGGTGCTTGCCATCCTCACGGTGGTCATCTTCCTGATGGCGGTGGCCATGCCGAAATTCAAGCTGATGCAGACGTTGGTAGACAAGGTGAACCTGGTTGCCCGCGAGATATTGACCGGCCTCTCCGTCATCCGCGCCTTTGGACGTGAAAAACTGGAGGAGGAGCGCTTTGACAAGGCCAACCGCGACCTCACCCGTACCATGCTGTTCACCAACCGGGCCATGACGTTTATGATGCCGGCCATGATGATGATCATGAACGGCGTCTCGCTGCTCATCGTCTGGGTGGCGGCGGGGCGTATCGACGCCGGGACGCTGGAAGTGGGCACCATGACGGCCTTTATCACCTATACCATGCAGATCGTCATGTCCTTTTTGGTCATCTGCATGATTTCTATCATGCTGCCCCGCGCGGCGGTGGCGGCCAACCGTATCGACGAGGTCATCAGCACCGAGCCCACCATCGAGGATAAGCCTGAGCCGAAAAAGCTGGGCCGGGGCCGGGGCCGGGGCGTGCTGGCCTTCCGTCATGTGACCTTTACCTACCCCGGGGCCGATACGCCGACGCTGGAGGATATTGACTTTGAGGCGCGTCCGGGACAGACCACGGCCATCATCGGCAGCACCGGCAGCGGTAAATCCACGCTGGTACAGCTCATCCCCCGTTTTTACGACGTGACCGAGGGCGCGGTGACCGTGGACGGCATAGACGTGCGCGACCTGGGCCAGCATGAGCTGCGCGAACAGATCGGCTATGTGCCGCAGAAAGGCGTATTGTTCTCAGGCACCATCGCCAGCAATATCTGTTACGGCCTGCCGGAGATCGACGAGGCAAAAATGAAAGAGGCGGCTGAGATCGCCCAGGCGACGGAATTTATCAGCGCAAAAAGCGAGGGATATGAAAGCGACATCGCCCAGGGCGGGTCAAACGTTTCAGGGGGACAAAAGCAGCGTCTCTCGATTGCCCGGGCCATTGCGAAAGACCCGAATATCTATATTTTTGACGACAGCTTTTCAGCGCTTGACTTTAAAACGGATACCGCCCTGCGCCGCGCGCTTGGGCCCAAGGTAAAAGACCGCACCGTGCTGATCGTGGCCCAGCGTATCAGCACCATCCTGTATGCCGACCAGATCCTGGTGCTGGATGACGGCAGGATCGTGGGCAAAGGCACCCACAGCGAGCTGATGGAGAGCTGTGAGACCTATCAGCAGATCGCCCGTTCACAGTTGTCAGAGGCCGAGCTTGCGGCCAGCCATACAGGAAAGGCGGTGGAGTAAATGAGCGCGGAAAAAACAGTGCGCCGTCCCGCGCGTCACGGCCCGATGGGGCGGGGGCCCGTGGGCAGCGGCGAAAAGGCAAAAAACTTTAAAGGCACCCTGAAAAAGCTGCTGCATTATATGGGGCGCTATAAGATCGCGGTGGTCGCCGTTATGATCTTCGCGGTGGCCAGCACCGTGTTCAGTATTTTGGGGCCCAAGATCATGGGCGAGGCCACTACAGAACTGGCCAGCGGCATGATGGCCAAGGTGCAGGGCGTGGGCGGCATCGATTTTGCCGCCATTGGACGCATCCTGCTGTTTGTCCTCATCATGTACGGCGTCAGCGCCCTGTTGAGTTTTGTACAGGGCTATCTGATGACCGGCATCACCCAGAAAACCTGTTACCGCATGCGCCGTGAGATCTCTGAAAAGATCGGGCGGATGCCGATGGACTATTTTGAAACGCGCACCTATGGCGAGGTGCTGTCCCGCATCACCAACGACGTGGACACCCTGGGCACCGGCCTGAATCAAAGCGTGACGCAGCTGATCACCTCGGTGGCAACCATGATCGGCGTGCTCATCATGATGCTGAGCATCAGCCCCCTGATGACGCTGATCACCTTTGTGATTCTGCCTGTCAGCGTAGGGCTCATCAGCATCGTGGTGAAAAAATCTCAGAAATATTTCCGTACCCAGCAGGAGTATCTGGGCCATATCAACGGCCAGGTGGAAGAGGTGTACGGCGGCCATACCATCGTCCGCGCTTTTAATCAGGAAGAGAACGTGCGGGACGAATTTCACCGCACCAACGAGGTGCTGTATCAGTCGGCGTGGAAATCTCAATTCCTCTCGGGCATGTTGCACCCCATCATGGTGTTTGTCAGCAACCTCGGGTATGTGGCGGTAGCCATCAGCGGCGCGTTTTTAGCCATTGGCGGCGTTATCACCATCGGCGATATCCAGGCCTTTATCCAGTATGTCCGCAATTTTACCAACCCCATCCAGCAAATCGCCCAGATCTCCAGCATGCTGCAGTCTATGGCCGCGGCGGCGGAGCGGGTGTTTGAATTTTTGGATGAAGAGGAAGAGGAGCAGACGCTGGAGGACCCCGTACATCTGGAAGAGGTGCAGGGCGGCGTGAAATTTGACCACGTCCATTTTGGATACCGTCCCGACCGTATCATCATCAACGATTTTACCGCTCAGGTACGGCCCGGCCAGAAGATCGCCATCGTCGGCCCCACCGGCGCGGGAAAAACCACCATGGTAAAGCTTTTGATGCGCTATTACGACGTCAACAGCGGCGCTATCCTGCTTGACGGCCACAATGTGCGCGATTTTGACCGGCGCGATCTGCGCTCGGCTTTCGGCATGGTGCTGCAGGACACCTGGCTGTTTCAGGGCACCATCATGGAGAACATCCGTTATGGGCGTCTTGACGCCACCGACGAAGAGGTGATCGCGGCGGCGAAAGCCGCCCACGCCCACCACTTTATCCAAACGCTGCCCGGCGGCTACCAGATGGAGCTGAACGAAGAGGGAAGCAACGTCTCGCAGGGGCAAAAGCAGCTGCTGACGATTGCCCGGGCCATTTTAGCCGACCGGCCGGTGCTGATACTGGACGAAGCTACCTCGTCGGTGGATACCCGCACCGAGGTGCGCATTCAAAAGGCGATGGATAATCTCGTCAAAGGGCGCACCAGCTTTATCATCGCGCACCGGCTCTCCACCATCCGCGACGCCGACCTCATCCTCTGCATGAAGGACGGCGACATTGTGGAACAGGGCAGCCATGACGAGCTTATTGCCAAAAACGGCTTTTACGCCAACCTGTACAACAGCCAGTTTGAAAAAATATCTTAAAATATTTTTTGGCTCATCGCCCGGCTGCCGCTTTAGCGGCGAGGGCGAGGCCATCAAGATCAAAAATATACGCCGCCGCTTTCAAAAAAGCGGCGGCGTAACATCTAAGACGCTGTGTTTTTAAAGATAAAATAAAGGGGCGGCAGGCTTTATTTCAAGATGGGGCTGCTGAAGAGGCTTTTTAGGAAAATACGTTTTATAAAGGGCAAACGCCGCCGTATGACACGGGCCGGCCCTACCATAGCAGCCTTTGGGCAGACAGACTTTTTAAGCGGCGCCGGTTTGCTGAAAGCAGACGCGGCGGGCCCGGCTTTTTACGGGCTGCAGGGTGGGCGCTCACATCAAAATGCCGCCGTTCGGGCAAAGTACCTGCCCGGTGATGAAAGAGGCGTCGTCCCCTAAAAGAAAAGCTACGGCGGCGGCGGCCTCTTCAGGCGTGCCGATACGGCAAAGGGGCGTCTCATCGGCAAGGGCCGCGCGGTCAGCGTCGGTATAGGGGGACATCATATCGGTATCGATGACGCCCGGCGACACGCAGTTTACCCGGATGCCGCTGGGCCCCAGTTCTTTTGCAAGCGCTTTGGTGAGTGCGATGACGCCGCCTTTTGAGGCTGAGTACGCCGCTTCGCAGCTGCCGCCTGTCTGCCCCCACATGCTGGCAATGTTGACGACGGCCCCCTCTTTGCGGTGGATCATCCCCGGCAGGGCGGCCTTCAGGGTGCGGTACATCCCGGTGAGGTTTATATCCAGCAACGCCTGCCAATCGTCTTCGGCAAGCTCGGTAAAAAGGCCGCACTGGGCAATGCCGGCGTTGTTGACAAGACCGGATACCGGACCGAGCAGGGCCTCGGCTTCGTGAAAGGCGCGGCGTACGCTTTCGCTGTCGCGGACGTCCAGCCGGACGGCGGCGGCCCCCGGCCCGATGGCGCTCAGGCGCTGGGCCAGCTCTTCGGCCAGGGCGCGGTTTTGACGGTAACAGACGGCTGTGCGCCAGCCTTTGGCGCACAGCGCTTCAGCCACGGCGGCCCCAATGCCGCGCGAGGCCCCGGTGATCAATGCTGTTTTGGCCATATCCCGCCTCCTTGTCATGCGGATGAAAGATGCTTCATATATCAATAGAGGTAAAACGGCGTGAAAACCAAAAGTTTTTTTCATGCGGCGGGACTCTGGGGCCGCAAAAGCGCCCCCCGCGCCCGAAAAGCGCGTAAAGCCGCGCTGCCTGAAAAAGCTTTGTGAAAAATTGAGGTCACCATTTTTATCTGTAAACCAGAGGCGGCTGCGGCGTGAAAAATATTCGGGCCCCATGCCGGATTTCTGTATTTTTGCGAAATTGTCAGGGATTTCTATTTTCAAACAAGCCCTAGTGCTATTATATCCGTGGGACGGGGGTTGTCAATGATTACCGCTGGCGTTTTTGCCGCAGGACAGGTAAAATAAAAAACGAACTGCAAAAAAGGACAGAAAAACGCAAAAGCTGTAAACTTTTCTCGGTTTTGATTGACGAATGTGGAGAAGAACGGTAAAATAAAAAAGTATATGCAATATATGAAAAACGGAGGGCGGCAAGGCCGGTTTCCGTCGAAAAAGCTTCAAGGAGACAGGAAAGGGGTGTGTGTGACCGGATGAAGATCGGTTTGGATATAGGGTCTACCA
>JAUNTE010000303.1 GCA_030538855.1 Oscillospiraceae bacterium | reverse complement strand
GGAATCTTTTGAACAGGATGAAACAATCAAACTCAGCAGAGGAATCAATGGAGTTTTTTCAAATAATAAAACATTGTTCTCTATAGAGAATAAATTTACAGACCATAAAGAAAAAACAACCCTTTCAAATCTCAATAATATCACCGCAAATGAAGAACTGTTAACTACCACAACTGCAATAGATCAAATACAAGGCAATGATAAATTTATAACATGGCGAAATTTCACTATGGAAAAACCGATACTTTATCTCATCGATGAAGATCAGTTCCTTATGCTTAATGACCTGCCGCCAAGCTACAACACTTATATCATCGGCGACGAAATCAGCGTACTCATATGTACAAATGATAACGATATATATACAAGAGAGTATTACATTTTAAAATAATGATTAAAAAACCTTTTCATACAGTTACAAAATATCTATTCAGTAAAAGATGGGCGTCGCTCAATATTTTTTCAGAACAAGTAAGAAAACAGAACGCATAGATTTATATTATAAATAACTTCAGGAGAAAGAGAAAAATGAAAAGGAAGGCTTCGCTTTTGCTGCCGCTTGTTTTGCTGGCCGCTGTATTTTGCAGCTGTGACAGCAACAGCAACGTGCAACCGGCTGTCTCTCAGCAAGAAGAAAGCAGTACTGTTTCCGCTCTAAGCGATTCCTCGGTTTCCGTCCCGCAGTATTCAAAAGAGCAATTGCTTGCCGATTACTATGTTGAGGGCATTCCGATATTGGAAAACAATTTTTATAGGATGCTGACAGGTGCGGAAATTTTTAAAGATAAAGAGCCGGAAATCGTGCTGCAGACAAGCGACCCTCCTCCTTCTTCCGGACTTCATACTACTTTTTGCCGGGACTCGGACTTTTACTGAATATTTCGTGGATCTCTTCCTCCATTGGAAGAATCCTCACCATGGGGGATCATCATTACCAATGAAAACCACCGGTTTGGCATTGGGCTTCATCCTGGCATGACCGTGCGCGAGCTGGACGAATTTTCTGCCAATCGTGATTTACGATATGACATTTATTCAAAAGAAAAATCAAGTGAAGACGACTTTTTCATTAGTCATTTATTAAATTACAGGTCAGGATTATTGGAGCTGATCCCCGATTACGAAAGCATTTATTGTTTTATGTGGGCGGGATTTGTCAGTGAAGCAATGCAAGAACAGGCGCAGGCATTAGAAATACCAACGCCATATTGCTACGGCTTTCTCTGCTTTGTAAAGGACGAAAAAGTGATTGCGATAGCAACAGATCTGCCCTCTGCAGGATAAAGGAATACTTTGTAGGACATGCCAAAGACTTTTTGTATGAAAATCACAGCTTGATAAGCTTTTAATTTTTTTGACACAAAGGAGAACAAAATGAAAAAGACCATCTGCGCCGTTTCTCTGGTTTTCGTTATCCTGGTCGCTTTAACCGGCTGTATCGGTTTTGGCCCGATACAAACAAAAGACGGTAAAACGATTGTCGCCTTCCCTAACAGCGACTTTGACAAAAATGAATACACCGGCCCCTGGGCTTTTGATATTCGGCCTTTTCAAATAGAAATGGAATTGCCGCAGGGCTGGAGCTGCCGCCAGCCGGATATCGATGAACAGATCAAAAACAAACAATACCTGTATAGCTATAATATATCACGATATACCTTTTGTGCCATTGATATTTATGATGAAAATGGTACAAACGTTGGGGCTTTTGGCTATACGGTCAACAGTGAACCGCCTGAAAACCCGGATTTTCCGCCCTATGTTTTTTCACAAGTTTTAGGAAACACTTACGGCTTTAGGGTAGATGCACGCTTTAAAGCCCCTGATAATGAAGAACGCTTTGACATTGTCGCAGATAACGGCGTTGTGTATACAGCGCTGACGACTGTGTATCAATCTGGGGTATGGATAAATAACCCAACGGGCCACTACCGATTCAATCCCGGTATCCTGTCTTATAACCGCTCACGCGACATCTTTATTGCCATGGAGCTTGACGGCGAACTCGTCTCTGAAGAACAGGTACAGGCGATTGCAGAAAGTATTGTCTTTAAAGATTTATAACTGACGCTTTGCGTATTTTTGATTTTATTAAAGCTTATTAAAATACACCAAAAACGCAATAAAATTTCAGGCGGCTGCGTTTTGCCTGATACAATTATTTTGTCAACAGACGGAACCGTCTGCAAATTTACAAATGATGAATGTGAATACGGCCATACCCTTACCCCGAATGAGGACGGGGATATCCAATGCTATATTTTTGTACTGCGCGATCTTTCAACCGGAAAATGGAACGTATGGACGCGAAGTTATGATTTGAAGACGTTCGGAAAATCAGAACAGCTTGAAGACTTGTTGTGAAAAAGTTTTTATGTGCTTTTTCTGAACATATACCGTATGAAAAAGTTTGACAGCTTTTCTAATCAATAAATTATCATTAAGCAGAGACTGTATATACGGCCCTTACTTAAACTAATTGTGAATGAAAAATATCGTTTACTGAAATTCAATGTACCGGGAGAGTTAAAACAGATACTATGCAGCCCGAATGGAGACTTTTTGATTACCGCCGCCGATAGCGAAGGTTCAGGAAAAGTTAAGGCTTATATTGTAAAATATGAGGAATGGAAAGACGCTTCTTAAATACCGGCTTACAAAAGGCCGGCTTTATCCAAAGTACATATCAAAAACGCATACCGCCATGTGACAGGAGGAATTGGAAATGTTTAAAAAAAGAGCGTTCATTTTAACGCTTGCCGCTGTTTTACTCGCAGCTGCTTTTTCTTTGCAAAGCTTCGCTTTGCTTTAAGGTCGCGAGACGCTG
>JAUNTE010000302.1 GCA_030538855.1 Oscillospiraceae bacterium | reverse complement strand
AAAGAGCGCGGCCGCGCGAAAGAAAAAAAGCGGCATCAGCCGGCTGCCCGCATGTATATTGGCGGCAACGGTAGCAGGGGTCGTTTTTATGATTCTGTTTCTCAGTATTGCCGGGGCGATAGTGGCAGCAGTCAGTCTGCCGTTGTTTACCCTTATCCCTATCTCTACGGTAGCGGCTGCGCTGGCGGCGTTTGCCGGGGGATGCGTGCTGGGATGGACGTATGGCGAAAAAGGCCTGCTGTGCGGCGCCTGCGAAGGGCTTATCCTGTTCTTACTGCTGATTTTGGCTTCTGTATTCAGCGGTACGCATGAGTTTGGACAATTAGCGTTTTTAAAATTGGCGGCGCTGCTCTGCGGCGGAACGATCGGAGGCTATATAGGACTTGCACAAAAGGAAAAAATACGCCGCCGCCATTGACGTTATATAAAATTATGCTATAATAGTGAAAGTAAAACATTTGGGAGGGAATGGAAAATGGAACATATCAAAACCATTAACAGCGCGAATTTAAAAGAGTCGGCTTGTAAAGGCGGTTGCGGTGAATGCCAAACCTCTTGCCAGTCTGCCTGCAAAACGTCCTGCACCGTGGCGAATCAGAAGTGCGAGCGCGAAAAAAAATAAAATGAATCCCTCATTTAAGGAGCGGTCAACGGCTGCTCCTTAATTTTTTATCTGTAAAAAAGAAAGGGACTGAAAAGATCATGATCCATAAATATAATCGCGCCGGAATCAATCTGGTGCTTGATACCGGCAGCGGCGCGGTACATATCGTAGACGACGCGGCTTACCGGCTTTTGGACGAAATCGGTGAAGAAGAGCTGAAAACGGGCGTTTTTTCGATTCCATCTCTATCTACAGAATTAAAGACAGATTTTTCTACGGAAGTTTTAGAGAAAACGTTTCAGGAGCTTCTTTCATTATATCAACAAGGCCTTTTGTACAGTGAAGACGGATACGGAGAATTTAAAAACAAGACGGGGCTTGCGCCGGTAAAGGCCATGTGCCTGAATGTGGCGCATGATTGTAATCTGCGCTGCAAATATTGTTTTGCGAGCACGGGGTCTTTTTGCGGCGTACGCAAATTGATGACTGTAGAGACCGCGAAAAAAGCCATTGATATGCTGATACAGCTTTCTGGCAGCCGCCATAATTTAGAAGTGGATTTTTTTGGCGGAGAGCCGCTTATGAATTTTGAAATGGTGAAAGAAACGGTGACGTACGCCCGCGCCCTTGAGCAGCCGCACAATAAAAGATTCCGTTTTACTATTACAACAAACGGCTTGCTTTTAACAGACGACAAAATTGAATATATCAACAAAGAGATGAAAAATTGTGTTTTAAGCATCGACGGCCGCAAAGAGGTAAATGACCGGCTGCGCGTAAAAGTAAACGGCAGCGGCAGTTATGACGCCATCGTACCCGCGTATCAAAAGCTGGTACAGGCCCGCGGAGATCAGGAATATTATGTGCGGGGCACCTATACGAAATATAATCTTGATTTTGACAAAGATGTCCTGCATCTTTATGACCTGGGGTTTGACCAAATCTCGGTAGAACCTGTAGTGGGCCCTGAAAGCGACGACTATGCCATTCATGAAACCCATTTAAAGCAGATAGAAGCGTCTTATGACCGGCTGATGAAAGAGATGATCCGCCGAAAAAAAGAAAAAAATGGGGTTTTTAACTTTTTTCATTTTATGGTCGACTTGGAACAGGGGCCCTGCGCCATCAAACGTTTACGGGGCTGCGGCAGCGGCAATGAATATGTCGCCATCACGCCGGATGGAGAAATTTATCCTTGCCACCAATTTGTTGGAAACCAGGATTATTTATTGGGAAACGTGGAAGAAGGTATTACCAATCTGCCTCTGCGTGAGGCGTTTGCGCAGGCGAACGTCTACAATAAAGAAAAATGTGACGGCTGCTGGGCTAAATTTTATTGCTCCGGCGGCTGCAATGCAAATAATTATGCTATGAATGGAGATATTTTAAAGCCCTATGATTTAAGCTGCAAGTTGGAACAACTGCGTCTTGAATGCGCCATCGCAATCCAAGCGGCCATTCATTCATAAGCAGATAAAGCTTATTCAAAAACAGGACAAGATTCATAAACCCTGCATGGTTTTCATATGCTTGTACAAATACAGTACAATAAGGAGCGTGAAAAACCATGCAGGGTATTATTTTTCCTCTGCAGCAGGACGTGACGCATCTTGTACAGGAGCAGCCCCCGGCGCCCGGTACAAGTAAAACCGAAAAGCCGGAAGCGCCCTGGCAATCACAGCTTTCCGGTTCAGGCGCCGCGGCAAAAACCAAAAAGACCGCTTCAGCCGCAACGCCGGCCAAAAGAAAAAAAGTGGAGTCTGCTTTTCAAAAAACGGCTTTTTTTATTTTGATTGCCGTCTTCTCCGCCGGGATCATCGGAGGGGCCTTGCTTTGCTGTGATGAGGGCATGGTTGGAAACTATTTACAACAATGGACAAAAAGTTACTTGAATACACGGCAGACCCAGCCGGTGCTTCAGCTATATGCGGGCTGTTTCTTTTCTATGCTGCTGCTTCACGGCAGTATGCTGTGCTCATCTTTTTCCTGTATCGGCTTTGTCGTTTCAACTTTGCTGCTGGGGGGCAAAGGGTTCACAGTGGGCTGTCTCACTTTTTCTGTATATCTGGGGCAAAAAGATGTGATAAGCCAAATACTTGGCCTGCTTCCATATCATACGTTTTCTTCAGTGCTGGCCCTTTTTATGGCGTTTGCGGCAGTTCAGCAAAGTGTTAAACTGTTTAGGGCGCATATGCTGCATGACAGAACGATAAAATATCAGGCTCTGGACGGCGTTTATTTTTTTCTGGCAGTTACCG
>JAUNTE010000301.1 GCA_030538855.1 Oscillospiraceae bacterium | reverse complement strand
AAAGCGGTGCTGTTTAAAGCCTTTGGCGGGGTAGACGCCGTGCCCATATGTTTGGATACCACCGATACCGAAGAATTCATCAGGACGGTGCGGTGCCTTGCCCCGGCGTTTGGCGGCATCAACCTTGAGGATATTGCGAGCCCGCGCTGCTTTGAGATCGAACGCAGGCTGGAGGAAGAACTGGATATACCCGTGTTTCATGACGACCAGCACGGCACCGGCATTGTAGTGACGGCCGCCCTGATGAACGCCGTTAAGGTTACGGGAAAGACATTGGAGACGGTAAAGGTTGTGCTGAACGGTCCGGGCGCAGCGGGTACCGCCATCATCAAGATGCTGCTGGCGGCAGGCGTACAGGACGTGACCGCCTGTGACCAGTTCGGTATTTTGCATAAAGGGCGTGAGTACGGCGCGGAATATCACAAAAAAGAACTGTGCGAGGTGACCAACCGCGCCGGAAAGACCGGGACGCTGCGCGACGCGGTAAAGGGCGCCGATGTGTTTATCGGCGTTTCGGTGGGGGGCGCTTTGACGCCGGAAATGGTGAAAAGCATGGCTGCTGACCCTATCGTTTTTGCCATGGCAAATCCTGTGCCCGAGATCGCTTACCCCGACGCGGTAGCCGCGGGCGTGCGGGTGATGGGCACTGGCCGCAGCGATTATCCCAATCAGATCAACAACGTACTGGCTTTTCCCGGTGTGTTTAAAGGGGCGCTTGCCGCCCGCGCGCGGGACATCAATTATGAGATGAAGGTGGCGGCTGCCAAAGCGATTGCAGCCCTGGTGTCCGAGCGGCAGCTGAGGGCGGAATATATCATTCCCGATGCGTTTGACCCGCGCGTGGCCCAAAGCGTGGCCGAGGCGGTAGAAGCCGCCGCCTGCGCCAGCGGCGCGGCAAAAAGTTGAGGGCGTATGTCATGAGAGAGATACGAGCCGAAGAGATTGAAAAGACGACGGCCCGCCTATGTATAGAGGCCAACCACCACCTGCCGCCGGACGTAGAAAAAGCCGTGCGCGGCGCGGCGCAAAAAGAGCCGTGGCCCACGGCGAAGGGCATTTTGCAGGACATTTGCCGCAATATCGATATTGCGGCGCAGGGCGTTTACCCGCTTTGTCAGGATACCGGTATGGCCTGTGTCTTTTTAGAGGTGGGGCAGGAGGCGCATATCACCGGGGGAAGCCTGTACGAGGCGGTGCAGCGGGGCGTGCGGAAAGGCTATGGCGAGGGATATTTGCGTAAAAGTGTGGTGGCCGACCCTTTACGGCGCGAGAATACCGGGGACAACGCCCCGGCGTTGATACATACCGACATTGTGCCGGGAGACCGACTTCACATCACGGTGGCGCCAAAAGGTTTTGGCAGCGAAAATATGAGCCGCCTTGCCATGCTCAAGCCCTCAGACGGGCTTTTAGGGGTAAAGCAGTTTGTTTTGGATACGGCGCGGCAGGCGGGGCCGAACCCCTGCCCGCCGGTGGTGCTGGGGGTAGGTATCGGCGGCAGCTTTGACAAGGTGGCGCTGCTGGCAAAAAAAGCTTTGCTGCGTCCGGTTGATACGCCGCACCCCGACCCCTACTATGCGGCGCTGGAGGAAGAACTGCTGCAAAAAGTAAACGCGCTGGGGATAGGCCCGCAGGGCTTTGGCGGCGGGACGACGGCGCTGAAAGTAAACATCGAGGCCATGCCCACCCATATTGCGGGGCTGCCGGCAGCGGTCAACGTCAGCTGCCATGTCACCCGCCGCGCGGCCGCGGTGCTTTGAGCAAAGGGGAAAAAGATGACTGGAAAACGAATGACCGCCCCCCTTACAAAAGAGCAGGCGAAAACGCTGCGGGCGGGCGACGCGGTGCTGCTGACAGGCGTTGTTTACACGGCACGTGACGCGGCGCACAAACGTTTGTGCGCCCTGCTGGACGAGGGGAAACCCCAGCCGTTTGATATAGAAAAAGCCGTGATCTATTATGTTGGGCCAAGCCCCGCGAAACCCGGGCACGTCATAGGCGCAGCCGGGCCGACAACCAGCGGCCGCATGGACGCTTACGCGCCGAGGTTGTTGGCGATGGGGCAGACGGGGATGATCGGCAAGGGCGCGCGCAGCGAGGCGGTGCGCCAAAGCGTGATAGAGAACGGCGCGGTATATTTTGGCTCTACGGGCGGCGCGGCGGCGCTGACGGCGGGCTGCATCAAAAAAAATGAACCGGTCTGTTATGAAGACCTTGGCAGCGAGGCGGTGCACCGTCTGTGGGTAGAGGATATGCCGCTGACGGTGGTGATAGATACCCTGGGACAGGACTTGTATGTTACGGGCCGCGAAGAATATTTAAAAAGTTTATAAAAAACGGCTTTTGGTGTAAAAATACATAACACCAAAAGCCGTTTTCTTTTCACAAAGCAACCAATGGTTCTGCCAGTGAAGGTACTGCGTAAAAAGTTTTAGGTTCAAGCGAAGCGGGACGACAAACAGCGGCCTTCCGCCTGGAGGGAAGCTTCGGCAGAAAGGATATGGCTGTTTTAATAGCGGCAGGACATGCGATGCAGATGAAAAATATTTCAGCGCGTTTTGAGATGTCTGCCGGTAACAGGCTCTAATAGGGCCTGCGCATACTTTCGGTTTAACCGGAGGTTTTGATTGTAAGAGGCCCCCGCTGGTTGTGCGGGAGGGCGGAAAAGCTTTCGCGTTCAGCAGAAAAACAGAAAGTGAAAACAGGAAATACACACGCAATCATCGATAAAAACAGATTTAATAGAAGCGAATGCGAAGAAAGTCAACCAGAGGCTAAGGTATGGGTGTAAGCTATGAAAACTGATACAGCAAAATTCGCCTCCATCTGAAATTGCCTGCCGAAGATGAACCCTTTGCAGGTGTCGTTCGTCCTATACGCTTTG
>JAUNTE010000300.1 GCA_030538855.1 Oscillospiraceae bacterium | reverse complement strand
ATGCATATGCAGCGGTTTGCGCAAGGCATCGTACGGCATCGAAAATTGATTTTGATCATAGCGGTGCTGCTGCTCATCCCGGCGGGGCTGTGCGCATTGGCGACGCCGATCAACTACGACATTTTAACGTACCTGCCTTCTGATTTGGAGAGCATGGAGGGAGAGCAGGCGCTGGAACACGATTTTAATATCGCCTCTACCGCCATGATTACGGTAGAAGGGCTGCCTGCGGCTGAAACGGCAAAGATGAAAGAAGAGATCGCCGCCATCAAAGGCGTCTCAGACGTGTTTTGGGCGGGGGACGTGTTGGACGTCACCGTGCCGCATGAGCTTTTACCCGCAGATATCGACAGCTTTTTATACGGCAAACATGATGCGGCGATGATGATCGTGCGGTTTGACGGCGCAAGCGCAAGCGAGAGCACTATGGTCGCACTGAAAGAAATCCAGACGATCCTGCGTAAAGACTGTTTTATCGGCGGCATGTCGGTGATTTTACAGAACACCAAAGAGCTGGTGAATACGCAGCTGCCCGGCTATATCCTTTGCGCGGTGGGCTGCTGCCTTTTGGTGCTACTTTTATCGCTGCGTAGCACGGCGATACCTTTTATCTTTTTACTGGGTATCTTATTCCCCATTGTTTATAATTTTGGCACCAATTTGTTTTTAGGGCAGATATCCTATATCACCCAAGCGCTTTCTACAGTGCTGCAGCTGGGCGTGACGATGGATTTCAGTATTTTTCTTTTACACCGGTATGATGAAGAAAAACAAAACGCCGACGCGGAGACGGCAATGGCAAAGGCTATCTCAAAAACGTTTGCCTCTATCACAGGGTCGTCTTTGACGACTATCGCGGGTTTTTTAGCCCTGTGCGCCATGCGCTTGACGTTGGGGCGGGATATTGGCGTCGTTATGGCCAAGGGGGTGCTGCTGGGTGTTATTTGCACCTTGACCGTGCTGCCCGCTATGATTTTGCAGTTTGACAAGCTGGTGCACCGTTTTACCCACCCTACCCTGATACCGCGGCTTACCCGAACTTCAAAATTTGTAGCCAGGCATTATATCGCCGTTTTGGCGGCGTTTGTGGTATTTTTCATCCCGTTTGCGCTGGCGCAAAGCAAAACGCCGGTATATTACACCCTTACCAAAAGCCTGCCGAAAGATATGAACGGAATTGTCGGCACTGAAAAATTAGGCGAAGATTTTGGGATGACCAGCACACATTTTGTGCTGGCGTCCGACGAACTGTCTGCCGCGCAGCTCAACAGCCTGAGCGGAGAGATGGAAAAGACGCCGGGCGTGACAGGCGTACTTTCTTATGAAAAGTTTCTTGGCCCTGCGCTGCCCGAACAGCTGGCGCCGCAGACGGTAGCGGGTTTGTTTCACGCGGGCGGGCGGCGGCTGTTGCTTGTCAACTCGGCCTATGAAAGCGGAACGGAAGAAATGACCGCGCAGCTGGATGAACTGAACGGCATTTTGAAAAAATACGATCCGTCCGGCATGATAACGGGAGAGGGCGCGATGACCAATGATTTGATCCAAGTGGCGGATGTGGATTTTAAGGTGACGAATATTCTGTCGGTCGCGGCGGTGTTTTTGATCATCGCCGTGGTGTTTCGCTCGCTCTCGGTACCGGTTTTGCTGGTGGCGGCCATCGAGGCGGCCATCTCGGTAAATATGGGGATCTCATATTTTACCGGGGCCACCCTGCCGTTTATCGCAGGCATCGTCATCGGTACGATACAGCTTGGGGCGACGGTGGATTACGCTATTTTGATGACGACGCGGTTCAAAGAGGAACTGGCGGCCGGGGCCAATGCAAAGGCGGCGGCGCGTATCGCTATAGAGCAGTGCAGCCAAAGTATCCTTACCAGCGGGCTTTCTTTTTTTGCCGCGACCGTGGGGGTGTCTTTTCTTTCAAGTGTAGAGCTGCTGCAAAGCATCTGCCTGCTGATCAGCAGGGGCGCGCTTATCAGCATGGCGGTCATTATCATGGTGCTTCCCGCACTGCTGATTTTGACCGCGCCCATAATTAAAAAAACAAGCTGGCATTGGCCCGCAAAAAAGGAGACGATGGTAAAATGAAATGGAATCAAAGGATCGCGGCGGCGGCCCTGAGCGCGCTTCTGCTGGCCACAAGCGCCGCCCCGGCTTTTGCCGCCGCGCAGACGACGCGGGATGAGACGGTTTATGTGTTTTTAAACCCGGACGGCTCTGTTGCAAAAGAACAGAGCAGCGTTTGGCTGCACAATGACGAGGGCCTGGACGGCTTTGCGGACGAGAGCAGCCTGACGAACATAAAAAATTTAAAGGGAGAGGAAAAGCCCTTGCTGGAGGGGAAAACGCTGCGTTTCCCCGGGGCGGGGACGGATGTGTATTATCAGGGCGAAAGCGCACAGCTGCCGCCTGTGACGGTCAGGCTGACCTATGAATTAGATGGAAAAAGCGTAACCGCAGAAGAACTGGGTGGGAAAAGCGGGCATGTAAAAATCACCCTGTCGCTGAAAAATAATGTGAGCCGGACTTTGGAATTGACGTCGGGCACACGGACGGTATACACGCCTTTTGCGGTTGTGGCCGGGATGGACCTGCCTGCCGGTGTTTTTCATAATGTGAAAGCGCCGGACGGCGTTCTCGAGACAGACAGCCAAAATCAAATCGCGGCGTTTATCCTGCTGCCCGGTATGCAGGATACGTTTGACGGGCTTTTGCCCTCCAGTATGTCTGAGGCGGCAGAGGCGCTGAAGGATGAAGTGACGGTGGAAGCGGATGTGACAGATTTTAAACTGCCGGAAATTTTTATGGCGGGGGCCTGCAGCATAAAAGAATTATCTGAATTGCCCGGGATGGATAAATTCAGCGGTTTGCAGGAAAAGATGCAT
>JAUNTE010000299.1 GCA_030538855.1 Oscillospiraceae bacterium | reverse complement strand
TTGGTAGCGCGCCTGCTTTGGGAGCAGGATGCCGCAGGTTCGAATCCTGTCACTCCGACCAATTTGAAGGTCTTTTTCCTAAGAGGGCCTTCAAAAAAAGGAGTAATCCAAACGGACTACTCCTTTTTTTGTAGTTTTTTTATCCAGCGTCTTTTTCAATAAAACGGCAGACGGCAAAAAAGAGAGGAGGATGGACAACCTTTCGCACAAAACGCTAATAAAAACAGTGCAAAAACAGCCCTCAAATCACAAACTATGTTTTTATTGCTTCGCCGGGGTGTTTTTCGTCCGGCGCTCTGCAATAAAAATGCCATTTCGTCCCAATAACTTTATATAATCCATATTAAACAGGAGGCGGTAAATTTGTCTTATTCATCCAGTGCAGAGGCTGCGCGCAGGCGCGCAGAGGCGCGCCGTCGGGCAGAAGAGGCCGAGCGCAGACGTAAAGAGGCCCTTCGCCGCGAACTAAACAACCAGATCCATCAGCGTGAAAATGCCATAGCGGGCCTGGAGCGCGAGATCGCCGCGCTGCGGGCGCGCCTGCAAAAATTGATGAACGGTAAATCCAAACAAACAGCTAACAATCAGGTGTTTTTTCGTAGTCTCAGCCTTGAAAGGCAAAATCTTTCTTTTATCAATAGTCTGGCTAAAATAAAAACAGCCGCGGCATATCATGGGGACGCTTCCTCCGTTTTCAGCGGCAATCCCTACGCCAAAGCTGAAAACGGTTTTGAGCAAATGCTTGCGTCCATCAATAAAGCGATACAAAAAATAGAAGAAGAGATCCAAATCAAAACAAACCGCATCTCACAGCTTCAAAATGAAATCAGCAGCCTGCGGCGCCAGCTTCAGTGCGTTTAGGAGGAAATTAATATGGGCAATTTGATCGTGTCAGACAGCGAATATAACGCGCTGAACCAGCATTACCAAAACTTCGGGGCCCTTGCAGAGCAGCAGCTGGACACATATTTTTCTATTATGCAAAAAGTTTGCGCCAGCGCAATCCCAAGCGGGGCGGTCTATCAAAATCTTGTCTCTTTTGTAAGCGAGGGGCAAAAACTGCGGGGGCAAATTTCAGATATCACAAAAACCGCCGCTGCCGATTGTCAAAATTACATAACAAAAATCGATGAAAAAGACCAATATCTTTACTAAATACATAAGGAGGATACGCTTATGGGCAGCGGTATGATCCATGTAAATATAACTGAACTCAACCAGCAAATCACGGCTCTGCAAGTTCTCTGCAGCAGCACAGAACTTGCAGACGAAATTTCATCTATCCAAAATATTCTTCAGCAAAGCAAAGGAGAATCCGCCTACCGCCTTTCAGTTTATGGCAAACATCTCGACGGTATCCGGCAGCAGCTTGACCTTCTTTTTACACATACTTTAAACTTTTTAAATAATGCGGGCACAACATTTGTTGAAACAGACGAGGGGATTGCCGCCAGCATACAAACCGGCGGCAATTCATAAAATGGAGGACAGTCATGGAAAACGTTCGTGATTTTACCGACGCAGCAAAAACAGAACTTGAAAAAATGATCGAGAACGCGCAGGCCGAACAGGAGGGCTGGTGGTTTTTCAACGATATCTGGGATTGGGCCACCGATCCCTTCATCGATGGTAATATCGAGCATTACGCCGAGAATATCCGCTCATACCATCAACAAATCATCGACAAAAAAAATACCGGTAAAAGCCAGCTCAACAAAATCTTCCTGGACGTGTATGCGGTGGAAGCGGACTATACCGCAAAGTTTGAAGAGATCAACCTTCGCGCCGCCAACCTGAAAAAAGCGTTTGCGAATTTGGCTGAGATATTAAACCCCGCCCCCGCGGACGGCGGAGACTGTATCCTTGCCCGCAGCCCAAAAGAGTTCACTTTTTTTATGAACCAAAGCACTTCCATCGTGTATAACGCCGTGATGGATAAGGTGGCGTCCTTTGATAAAAACGGCAACGCCTCATATAACTGGCAGGAGATCGACCGCATCCTCAGCAAAGAGGCGGGCGATATCACCGAGATGGAATATTATGTGCTGGCCTCTTTATACGCCGTGATGGATACCGAAGATGTGGAGAAATTTATTCAGACACTGGCGGATAAGACCGAAGACTGTGCGGGAAGCTTCCTCATCACAGATTCCTCTTCTCACACCAAATGGGAATATAAACAGGCGAAACTGAACGGCCTGCAAAAATATCTCAGCGCGCATACCGGTACGCTCAATTTTCAGTACCAAACGATAAATAATATAGACCTAATGGAATTCAAGGCCCTTTTCCAGCAGGCTTACCCTGGTGTGGATTTCTCTGAAGCAGATTTTCAAGATCAAAAAGACAAGATATTGGCAATTTTGGATAACCAGCGGCTGGATATCCTGCAAAAAAACACCCTGCTGACCATTTGCGGGCAGCTGGGCCGTGAAACAGACAGCAAGGTGGTGCTTTTTTCATCTTTTATAGATTTTGAGGACCTCACCGGTGAAAAAGACGCTTTCGGCCCTAAAATAACCCTCGAAAAAGATATGAATGGAGATTATCTGCTTTCCTTCTGCACTCCTCAGGGGATCTATTCTCCCACAAGCCCAAGCACATATCCCGGCAGTTCCAACCTCAACAGCTTTTCTTTTTCAAAAAACGACCTGAATAAAAACAACTTGATCATCAAACGAACAGAAACAGGCAAAAGCGGCATGGACGTTGCCATCGAAACTCTTGAGGTATATTTCAGCGATAAATACAATTTCAGCATCGGGCAGGAAGTTGCCGGCAAAGGGGCCGAATATCTGACAGATCAAATCAAGGGTGAAGCGCTGGATCATATCAAAGACAGCTTGACAAAAAAAGTCTCTTCCAAAGCCGCCAAAACGGCCATC
>JAUNTE010000298.1 GCA_030538855.1 Oscillospiraceae bacterium | reverse complement strand
AAGACAGAGATTGTTGCCGGAATCACTACATTCCTGGCTATGGCTTACATTCTTGGTGTAAACCCTGCAATCTTAGGGGATTCCGGTATGGACCCTCACGCAGTATTCATGGCAACCGCTATATCAGCCGGAATTGCATCCATCCCGATGGGTATTATCGCAAATTATCCGGTTGCATTAGCCCCGGGTATGGGAGTCAATGCACTTTTTTCCTATACCGTCGTTTTAGGTATGGGACATACCTGGCCGACTGCCGTGGCGGCTGTGGTTGTATCCGGAGTAATTTTCCTTGGAATCTCTGTGACCGGCATCCGTAAAATCATTATCAACGCAATTCCCGTGCAGTTAAAACTCGCCATCGGCGCCGGTATCGGATTTTTTATCGCTTTTGTAGGATTAAAAAATGCCGGAATTATCATTGACAATCCGTCGACTTTCGTCGGTTTAGGAGATTTAAGCTCCCCTCTTGTACTGCTTGCCGTGATCGGTATCTTAATCACAATCGCTTTAGTGATCAAAAAAGTACCGGCTGCTGTATTTGTAGGTATGGTAATCACCGCCGTGATCGGTATCATCTTTGGCGCTGTCACGGGTACTGAGGGAATGCCTGCACTGCCGGAAACATACATCACCAGTGATTTTTCATTAAAAGCAGCCGGATCTTTCATGGACGGTTTTTCTGAGTTATTTGCAGACCCGGCAAATGCATTTGTTGTCATTTTCTCATTCCTGTTTGTAGACTTTTTCGATACCGCCGGAACCCTCGTTGCAATCGGCAACCGCATCGGGCTGGTAAATGAAAAAGGAGAACTGGAAAACGCAGAAAAAGCACTGTTATCCGACGCTGTAGGTACGGTTGTCGGTGCCGCACTTGGTACTTCCACTGTAACTTCCTTTGTGGAATCCACATCCGGAGTTGAAGTAGGAGGAAGAACAGGATTAACCGCCTGTGCTACTGGCGTATTGTTTTTCCTCTCTATCTTCATCTCACCACTCGTATTAAGCACGGTAACAAACCAGGTAACCGCTCCTGCCTTAGTCGTGGTCGGTATCCTGATGGCACAGCAGTTAGGCGGTGTAGACTGGGACGACATGGTTTTTTCAACCGCAGGATTCGTAACAGTAATCACAATGATTCTTACCTATTCAATCTCGAACGGTATCGCATTAGGATTCATCGCTTACCTGGTATCTATGATCGCTACCGGTAAAATCAAAAAAATCAGCCCGATCATCTGGGTACTCTCAGTAATCTTTGTCTATTACTTTGGATGGCTTGTATAATGTGCATTTTCGATAAATAGCTTAGATTGAAGATTTTTTAGATGAAAAAGCTGCAAAGACAAATATCTTTTCCGCCAAATACAGGCATTTTTCAGAAAGGGTTTTTGTCTTGCAGCTTTTTTCATTTATTTTCTCTTTACTTTTTTTCACGGGATGGTATGATTTTAACGAACCATTATGGATTTTTTATACAGATTTTCTTATTTTCTAAAAGTCCATGTCATCTTACACACAACAGGAGGTAACAATGAACAAACAAAAAAAAGACCGGCTCCTGGCTGGCAGTCTGTCTATGTACTGGAAGTTATTCACCCTCACCTTTTCGCTCAGCGCCTGTACCTTTGGCGGCGGTTTTGTCATCATCAGCATGATCAAACGCAGGCTGGTCGAAGAACTGCACTGGTTTTCAGAAGAAGAAATGCTTGATATGACAGCAATTGCCCAATCTGCGCCCGGCGCTCTCGGCGTTAACATCGCCGTTGTAGTCGGATATCGGCTGAAAAAATTTTCCGGTGCGCTCGTATGCGCCCTCGGCGCGGTTCTTCCTCCGCTTATTATCCTGTCCATTCTCTCTCTTTGTTACAATCAGTTTCGCAAAAATCACTATGTTGCAATTGCTCTTCAGGTTATGCGTGCCGGCGTTGCCGCCGTCATCTTTGACGTCGTTCTCTCTTTGATCCGGAATATCCTCAAGACAAAATCCATTTTTTTTATACTGCTGATGCTTTCTGCCTTTCTCGCAACGGTCTTTTTTGATGTCAGTGCGATCGCCATTCTCCTGTTTTGCGGCACGGCAGGATTTTTAAATACCAGACTGAAAACCCGAAAGGAGTAACATCAATGCTTTATTTTCGTTTATTTTCTGCATTTTTTCAAATTGGACTGTTCAGCTTCGGAGGCGGCTACGCTGCTGTTCCTCTGATTCAGCGTCAAATCGTAGAAAACTATCACTGGATGGAGATGAATCAGTTTGCCGATTTAATCACGATCGCTGAAATGACCCCCGGCCCTATCCTTATCAACAGCGCAACCTTCGTCGGTCAGCAGCTTGCCGGTCTTCCAGGCGCCCTGATCAGTACGCTCGGCTCCATCTTTCCCTCGTTTCTGATCGTCTTGTTCTTATCTTTTTTGTATTTAAAATACCGAAATCTTAAGACCATGCAGGGGATTTTAGCCGGACTCCGCCCGGCAATCGTAGCCTTGATCGCTTCCGCCGGTCTCTCTCTTCTAACGCTCGCTTTATTTGACGCTTCTCCTTTTCAGGTACAGATAGAAAATTTTCACGGCATTGAAGCAGTGATTTTCGTTGTTTCCCTTTTCCTGCTTCGCAGACGCAAGACTGGACCCATCAAAATAATTCTTGGTTCAGGCATTGTCGGAACTGTCGCTTATCTTTTTCTTTCCTGACAAACGACGCCGGACAATTCTTTCTTCCGCACTTATTTTTTGTCCTCTGCCTTCAAAAATTTCTTCTGCCACAGATTTTCATGGCAGAAGAAATTTTTATTTTTGCTTATCTGTTTTCCCAAAGCTTCTCTGGATACAATCCATCCGCTTTCAATTTCCGGATCGCATTCATAACAAATTCCTTATCTTCCTTGTAAGTCACTC
>JAUNTE010000297.1 GCA_030538855.1 Oscillospiraceae bacterium | reverse complement strand
AAAAGGGGTGGCAGGTACTCAGCCTTGACCTGCCGCAGCACGGAGAGCGAAAAGACGAGCCGGGCTTTGACCCATGGCATATCGTACCCGAGCTGAGGCGGATCATGGACGGCGTACGCCCGCAATACCGCCGTTTTGCCCTGCGGGCGAACAGCATCGGCGCATGGTTTGCCATGCTGGCTTTTGAAGATCAGCCGCTGGAGCGCTGTTTATTTGTTTCTGCGGTAGTGGATATGAATCGGCTGATCGACACCATGATGGGGTGGGCGGGCGTCACGCCGCAGCAGCTGGAAAGCGCCCGCTTTATCCCGACCGATTTTGGGCAGACCTTGTCGTGGGAATATTTTCTCTATGCGAAAGAGCACCCTGTTACAGAGTGGAAAAGCCCGACGTTTCTTTTATACGGCGAAAACGACGAGATGGTGAAGCGGCGAGATATCGAGAACTTTGCCCGGAAGTTTGGGTGCAGGCTGACGGTGACAGAGGGGGGCGAACACTGGTTTCATACGCCGCTCCAGCTGGAGGCGCTGAAACGGTGGGAACAGGAAAACCTTGATTAAGCCCGCCGCGTCTTGGATAAAAACGCGTTTGCCCGGTAAAAAGCGCCGCCGGGGAAAACTCTACGGAGCGTTTGTTGCAAACGCCCCGGTTATTCTTTATGATAAAGCAGGAGGTGAAAACGTATGGACTGCGGTAAAGTGGGCGGCGTGATACGCGCCCTGCGAAAAGAAAAAGGGATGACGCAGAAGGCCCTGGCCGATGCGGTGAATATCAGCGACAGAACGGTATCGAAATGGGAGCGCGGCCTTGGCTGCCCCGACGTATCGCTGCTGGCGCCGCTGTCGGACGCGTTGAACGTCAATATCGAAAAGATATTATCGGGCGATATAAAACCGGAGCAGGCGAAGGGAGGGAACATGAAAAATATAAAATTTTATTGCTGCCCTGTGTGCGGCAATGTCTTGGCGGCAGCCGCAGAAGTGCAGGCGTGCTGCTGCGGCAGAAAATGCGCGCCGTTGAAAGCGGCGGCGGCCGACAAAGACCACGCCGCAGAGATAGAAGAGATCGAAGACGATTTTTATATCACGGTGCGGCACCCCATGGAGAAAACGCATTATCTCACCTTTGCGGCGTATGTCTCGTGGGACAGCGTGCTGCTGATAAAGTTATATCCTGAACAGCAGGCCGAGGTGCGGTTTCCGAAAATGCGCGGAGGCGACTTGTACCTGTGCTGCAGTGAACACGGGCTGATGAAATACGGCAGGCTCAAAACGCGGTGAGGCCGGGCCGGTATGCCCGCATGAAAGCATAAAAGAGGCAAGCGTTTAAAAGGGCGCGGCTTTATAGCCGCGCCCTTTTTTGTATCAAAACCCGTATCAGGCCCCGGTAGTTTTAAAGGGGCTAAGCCGAGGTGAGGAAATGAAAGTGAACGAAAGGGCCATGCCGAACAGAAAAATTGCCGGTATCCGGTATAGAGGAAAAGGCGCGGATATGAGAAAAGAGCCTGCCGGCATTACCCGCCCGCAAAGGAATGTTTACCGGCCAAAAGTGAAAGCACAGGGTTTTTCCATCATTTGCCGGAATTTTCAGACGCTTTTCAGTGGTTGACGGCGCTTGCCGGCATTTGCCAGCATTTGCATGGTATTGCCGGCGCGCCGTGGGAAAAAATAAAGGTAAAAGAACAGGAGGTGGAGAATAATGGCACAAAGCAGTTCAGTGAGCAGTATGGTAAAAGGCGCTGCAGCCGGTGTATTGACAGGGGCGGCGCTGGGCATGGCGGGCGCGTATCTGGTAAGCGGAGACCGTCATCAGCTTGGCAAAACTATGAAAAAAGCGGAGAAAAAAGCTATCCAGGCGCTTTCCGGCATCGACAAAATGCTGGACCGGTGATTTGTAAAATTCAAGAGCTGTTTGAAAAAACGAAAGCGCCGTCTCTTTTGATAAACAGCGGGGTATCTGGCGCTGAAAAAGCCTGGGCCCCGCCAAAAAGCCGCGCTTTTTGCCTTGCAGCCCCGCGCTGCCTATGAAAGAATCCGGCTTTCCTGTTTTCAAACAGGGCGGCGGGCGCTGGATCACCGTTTTTATAAAGCCCGACGTGCGGGCATAAAAAAACCGGGCTTCTGTAAAGAGGCCCGGTCTTTTTTACATCATGATTAAAGTACACGCACCCGCACAACGCCCTCGATGGCCGAGAGTTTGTCGATCACGTCCTGCGAAGGGGCGGTCTCGACGTCCAGCATGGTGTATGCGTAATCTTTTTTGGATTTGTTCACCATATTGTCGATGTTGAGGCCCGCGTCGCCCGCGGCGCTGGAGAGACGCCCAATGACGCCCGGGCTGTTTTTGTGGATGACGCAGATACGCGCGCAGCCGCTGCGGGGGATGCAGACGTTGGGCAGGTTGACGCTGTTGCGGATATTGCCGTTGAGGAGATAATCCTGCAGCTCTTCGGCGGCCATAACGGCGCAGTTCTCTTCACTTTCGGGGGTGGAGGCGCCCAGATGCGGCGTGACCGTTACGCCCTCGACGCCCAGCAGCTCTTCAGCGGCAAAATCACTGTAGAAGGCCGCGACCTTGCCGCTCTTCACGGCGGCGAGAATGTCGGCGTTGACCACCAGCTCACCCCGGGCAAAATTCAGGATGCGGACGCCGTGCTTCATCTGGTCAAAGGCGGCTTTGTTCAGCATACCGGTGGTGTCGGGGGTGGCGGGGATGTGTAAGGTGAGGTAATCGCACTGGGCGTAAAGGTCGGCCAGATTGACGCAGTGACGGATCTTGCGGGAGAGTTTCCACGCGCCGTCCACGCTGAGGAAGGGGTCGTAGCCGTAAACTTCCATCCCAAGGCTGGCGGCGGCGTTTGCCACCAGTACGCCGATGGCGCCCAGGCCGATGACGCCCAGC
>JAUNTE010000296.1 GCA_030538855.1 Oscillospiraceae bacterium | reverse complement strand
TCATTACATACAAAGGATCTATACGGTTTTATTCCTGCTGGCCATCTGCCCTCTGACAAATTTTATTACAGAACATGGAGGCCGCCTCTGCGGTTGCATCTGCGTATCGGTTTGAAACATTGGATTTATGCGGAGATCATCAAGAAAAATGCTGAAGTGCCTGTATGAAAAACCTCCCCAATTTTTAATTGGGAATGAAAAAATATTTAAAATATCCGCAGGCGGTCATCTGATGAAACAAAAGGAGAATGATTCTCAAAATAAAATCACTTACACAAATTATCCCCGTTCACTTGTTTTTGAAAAGAAAAAGAAACGCACGGCAAAATAAACCCGACACACAGGCCCGGAGAAACGGCTGGCGTCCTATGGCTTTTAAATGCCGCTTTGCCTGTGGAATGGCGGGCTTTTGCCCTCGTCCCCGTCATGGCCGGGCCCGGCTTCACCGCCGCATAAAAAGTCCCATTCGCAGTCTGCACAGACAAAACGTCTTTTTTTCTCCTGCAAAATTTTCTGCTGGATCATCCGGGCAAAATCGCTCCATCGCAGGGTGACGCCCGCCTCAAGCCCGCACAGCCCCAGCACCTTTCGGTCATAGCGCTCCGCCTTTTCCCGTGTCCCGCACTGTCCCGCCGCCATATGCGGGCAGGCCGCGCAAAGCAGATCTTCTTTTTCCGTCAGCCGAATATCCGGGTCTTCCTCCAGCAGGCTTTTTATTTGTCCGGCGCGCCGCACAAATCCGCCGCTGTAGCCTTTGCCTTTAAAATAGTGCAGGCACAGGCCATGGTGCGCCCGCAGGGGGTAAACCGGCCGCCGCGCGCTCATCGGTCCACCACTTTTTTCAAACGTTTGCACAGGGCCAGGGCCAGGCCTATCTTGATAAGGTCTGGTATGACGAACGGCCCCACGCACCAGCCTAATACCGTCGCAAAGCTCACTGCCTCTACGCTTTGCGTGTATACGGCCAAAAACCATACTGTGCCAAACGCATAGCAAACCGCCAGCCCCAGCAGCATCGCCAGTACCAGCGCCCAGGTCTTTCCTCCCAGCAGCCGCTCTATCCCCCACATTGTCAAAGCAGTGCCTATAAAACCCAGCAGATAGCCGCCGGTATTTCCAAACAGGATGCCCGGGCCGCCGGTAAAGCCCTGAAACACGGGTATACCTACCGCCCCCAGCAAAAGATAAACCAATATCGCCCATGTTCCTCTTTTTCCTCCCAACACCCCGGCGGCCAGAAAAACCCCAAAGGTCTGCATGGTAAAAGGCACCGCCGCGGGCACAGACAGCCAGGAGCAGACTGCCATCAGCCCTGCGAACAGCCCTATATAAATCATATCACGGGTTTTATTGGTCGTCGTTTTTGTCTGCATGGTCTCTTTACCTCTCTTTTTATACATTGTTAAAAACCCTCAGGCGGCTGCGGGCGGGCCGCATCTTTTGGCCCGGCCCTCATCTTCGGGCCCGCTGGGCATCCGGGCCTTCGCAGCGATACAGACGGCAATGCGCCTCTGCCCGCCCCAGCCGGGCTTTTATGGACGGCTCGGCCGTTTTTCTCTCTCTTTGAGGGTACCATCCGCTTCCTCAATTGTCAACTATAATTTTTATTTTGGTTTACATTTTAAGATATAAATTTTCTCACTTGGGGACAAAGTTTCGCCTGCCGCCTGCGCAGCCGCTCAAAGACGGGCAAAGCCTTTGGATACCACCGGGCGCGTGCATCAAAATAATTTACATGTTTTTCATGTTCTCTACATAGGCCGGGCCCTGTATGGGGCGTGCAGATCAAAGCAAAGCAGCCCTGTGTCTGTACCCGCAAAGCCCCTGTCTGCCGCCCAAGCCCGGTGCTGCCATCGCACGGGCAGGTCTTCTCCTTCGCCGTCATATCGGCCGGTTTTGCCGCCAAAGGGGCAGGGCCGTGTAAGCCGTCACAAAAAGTTTTTCTTACTGTAAGCGTTCTTGCTGCAAGTTTTTCTTGCTATTTCACGCGGGGCGCGGCAAAAGCTTCCACACACTTACCGTTTCACGCGGGGCGCGGCAAAAGTTCCGCTTCGCCCCGCGCATAAGCCTGTAAAAACCGCTTACCACCGCGCCTTTCCGCGCTGGTCGCCGTTTGCGGGGGCGGCCCCGCGGGCCTTTTTTCTGTAAAACGTTTTTTATGATAAATTTTGCTGCGGGCGTTTTTCCGCTCCCCGTACGCCATAGCCGAGTGCTTACAAATAAATATCCGCGTGTAAAACACCTAATATTTCCGATGTGGCCCCTTGTTCCGCGCCCGCGCCTAAAACGCGCAAGTAAGGCCCGCCAGCCGCGTGGGGGCTGTTATCTTCTCACTACCGGGCCGCACGCATGCATCGCAAGCTGCCCGCCCATCTCATCCTCTTTCCACTGCTTCTTTGTGCGCTGCAATCCCATTTTGCATGGGATAAATCATTCATATCCTTCAGGCTCTTTCTGCGTGTTCTTCTGTTGTTTTTCTTACCGTACTTGACAAACGGCGTTTTTATGACAGCAAAAGAAGTTTTTATTTCTTCTTCATCGCTTGAGCTCTTTTAAGCCGCACATTTTACATGTGGTTTTGCGTTATAAAAAAGGGCCGGAGGACGCAAAACGCCCTCCAGCCCTTTCAAAGTCAATTTTATTTTAAGTGGTCTCTTTTTTTATAATCAGATGCTCGATCGTCTCATAAAGAGAGCCTATATCAACGGGTTTTGGTACAAAAGCGTTCATACCCGCCGCATAAGCGTTCTCCACATCCTCTTTGAACGAGTTGGCCGTCATTGCCACAATGGGTATTTCCGCCGCGTCGGGGCGGCCGCTCTGCCTGATCTCCACCGTGGCTTCCAGCCCATTTTTCACAGGCATTTGAATATCCATCAAAATCAACTGATAATATCCCTGCCTACTGCTTTT
>JAUNTE010000295.1:2638-2915 GCA_030538855.1 Oscillospiraceae bacterium | reverse complement strand
TATCTTTCCAGCCGGTTAAGCCTTCTCTGCAAGTTGAAAACCGCATGGTTGCTGGATTTTTTGTAAAATGAACATATATGTAAAGGGCAAAATGGCGCCCGGATGAACAAAAAGAGTTATGGACAGTAACATGAAGTTATAACACGAAATAAGGTGTTTGACATTTCCGTACGAACCATTAGAATGAAAAAAGCAAAGTTAGGTTTGGTCGCCTTTGGCAGAGAAGGCTTACTTGATCAATGGGTAAGGGTGCAGAGAATATGAAGAAATTGTTTAC
>JAUNTE010000295.1:0-2628 GCA_030538855.1 Oscillospiraceae bacterium | reverse complement strand
GCCATTCGTCAGGGAAATCTTGGTGAAATAAAACGCATCATTGAAGAAAAGCCGGAGTTTGTCAACTGTGTTTCTGGAGCGTTGCCGAAGAAGGATCATGGGCAGTCTCCGCTCCAAGTTGCATTAAAAACCGGGAAGTATGAAATTGCCGATTATTTCATGGAACATGGTGCAGATATAAATTTTATGGAAGCTGAAGATGATGATCCGGGTATCCGAGTGCCAGTTTTGTTTGATGCCATCAATTCCACGATCGTTTCCCTTTGCTATAAAAGATTCGACGAATCAGAGATTGCGTTTGACTTTGTTAAAAAAATTGTGGAAAGAGGCGCTGACGTAAATAAACGGGCGTCAAACGGGTATGACGCGATCAATTGGGCCATAAGCGCGGCGGAGTTGTTATTTGAACGTGCAAGTGTGTATCCGCAATCTCAGGAGGCGGTGCGAAAACAACTCGCAAGAATCCTTGATCTGCTGATTGAAAACGGCGCTGACTACGTGGCATGGGCGAATAGAGGACATTATCCCGAGCCCCATCCGGGGCCCAGCAACAGGAGTATGTACATTGATGATTTTCTCCCGGAAGGTGAGAAGGACCTTGATAAAAATAAGGAACTAAGAGCATTTATGCAGGAGTATTTCAAAAGCAGAAATTTGCATATTGAATTGGAAGAACAACTGTTTAAATAGTCCCTGCTTGCCACGATTGTTTTGTATGGGATTGGGATTCCCGCCGCCCATGAAAATAGCCCCGGTATGAGACGGGGGCCAGTCTCACGCGGGGGCGGTCATGCACAACGATAGAAGCCCGTTTTCGGGGCTACAGTATAATCATACAGGCCCCTTCGGTTTCGCACCCGAAAAGGCCCGTCTATCGGGGGATTTTAGGGGCTAATGTTCGAGTGGCAGGCCCTCTTTGAACCGTACCTGTAATACAATCATCATCAGCTTTTGAAGGATTGCTTTTTAGGGGCATGTGCTGTATAATAGGGTTGTCAGCAGGCTGGACAAAGGCTTGCTGATTTTGTGTTTCGTGGCGCCCAAATGGTGCTGGGGTTTACAAAAACATACTGTTACAGGTTAAGCTGATTTATTCGCTGGATTTGAGGAAACGCCCATTTCATGCGAGGCTGCCGGGTCAACCTATGGAACAATTTGCCACTTTGTGACGGCTAAAATAGCTATATAAGCAATAAAAAATAAGCACGGGCCTTTACCCGCACGGGGAAGGGAAAGGCCGGGCAGAGAGAAAACAAAAAGGCCGGGACGGCGGCATACGCCGCGTCCCGGCCTTTTTTGTAATATCAGTCTTCGCTTTTCAGCTTTTGCCCGCAGGACGGACAAAAAGCGTCGTCCTCGCGGCATTTTTTGCCGCAGGCGGGGCAGGATCTGCCGCCTTTACGCTGTGCCAGCTTCTCGGTATAATAATCGATCTCGCTTTGCTTTTCAGCGGCTTTCATTAAAAGACGGTTGATTTTAAGGCCTGCCTCTCCGCCGTCCTCCTGCGCAGCGTCGTTTTTCAGCGCACCGCTGTTGAGCAGATACATCGTTTTGCCGATTTCGGCAAAAATATCCTCCTGGTCTGCCCGCAGGTTGAGCAGCTGTAAATTGGCTTTTGCCAAATCAGCGGTATTAGAAACGGCTTTGCCCGCGTTGCCCATGGCGGATTTTGCCTCGTCAGCGGCAAAACTGGCCGTACGGCCAACCTCACGCAGAAGCTTTTTGATACTCATATCCATCATGTCTGTTCCTCCTTTTTATCGACATCCTTTGCATACTCATATAACGAATGACAGTGTCATTTTACCTCACGAAAAAGGGTTCGTCAAATAATAAACCATGTGCTACAATAAAGGCAAAGGAAAAAGCGGCGGAAGAGCGTGAAAAAACTGAAAAAAGGATAAAATTGGAACAGGAGGGGCGGCGCGGATGGAGCGGACGGATAAAAAAGAAGAAAACAGGAAAAAGCGTGTCATCCTGCATTGCGACTGCAACAGCTTTTACGCTTCGGTAGAGCTGCTCTCTCACCCTGAGCTTGCCGCAAGCCCGGTGGCCGTCTGCGGAAGCGTCGAAGACCGGCGCGGGATCATCCTTGCAAAAAATGAGGCCGCCAAGCGCAAAGGCGTACAAACTGCCGAGACGGTATGGCAGGCAAAACGAAAATGTCCTGATTTAGTGCTGCTGCCCCCGCACCATGAAAAATATGCGGCCATCAGTAAAAAAATAAACGAGATATACGCACGGTATACAGACAGGGTGGAGCCGTTCAGCGTAGACGAAAGCTGGCTGGATGTGACCGATACCCTGCATTTGTTTGCCAAAAGCGGCAAAGAACTTGCCGACCGCCTGCGGGCCGAGGTAAAGGCCGAAACAGGGGTGAGCATTTCAGTAGGGGTGAGTTTTAACAAAGTGCTGGCAAAGCTGGGGTCAGACTATAAAAAGCCGGACGCGACCACCGTGATCGGCGAAAAGGAGCTGCGCGAGTTGGTTTGGCCCATGCCGGTAGAGCGCCTTTTGTTTGTGGGGGGGAAAACCCGTGAGACGCTGCGGCTGATGGGTATCCACACCATCGGACAGCTGGCCGCCGCGCCCCCGGACGCGCTGGCTGACAGGCTGGGGAAGCTGGGC
>JAUNTE010000294.1:1978-2916 GCA_030538855.1 Oscillospiraceae bacterium | reverse complement strand
TTTTTTCGCATGAAACGATTTGAAAACGGGTACGCTGTAAAAGGAGGGGGAGACCGTAATGTTTATCGATGTGGCAAAAATCAGGATACGGGCGGGAAAAGGCGGCGATGGGGCCGTTTCGTTCCACCGTGAAAAATATGTGGCGGCGGGCGGCCCCGACGGCGGCGACGGCGGCAGGGGAGGCAACGTGATATTTTTGGCGGATACCAACCTCTCTACCCTGATGGACTTTCGCTATAAACGCAAGTACGAGGCGCCCAACGGCGAAAACGGCCGCGCTGCCAAATGCAGCGGAAAAAATGCCGAGGATCTGATCATACGGGTACCCAAAGGCACCCTTGTGCGCGAGGCCCAAAGCGGCCGTATCATGGCCGATATTTCCGGCAGTGAGCCGGTAGTGGTGGCCCGGGGCGGCAAAGGCGGGTGGGGAAACGTCCATTTTGCCACCCCTACCCGGCAGATACCGCGTTTTGCAAAGCCCGGCCAGCCGGGCGAAGAATTTGAAATACAGCTTGAGCTGAAGCTGATTGCCGACGTGGGGCTGATCGGCTTTCCCAATGTGGGCAAAAGCACCATTCTCTCCTGCATCAGCGCGGCCAGGCCCAAAATAGCGAATTATCATTTTACCACCCTTTCGCCGGTGCTGGGCGTTGTCGGCCTTTCAGGCGAGCGCAGCTTTGTAGCCGCTGATATTCCCGGCCTGATCGAAGGGGCCAGCGAGGGCCTGGGCCTGGGCCATGATTTTTTGCGCCATATCGAGCGCTGCCGTATGCTGCTGCATGTGGTGGATGTGTCCGGCAGCGAGGGGCGCGACCCGAAAGAGGATTTTGAAAAGATCAACCGTGAACTGGCCTCGTTCAGTGAGCAGCTGGCTTCGCGTCCGCAGCTGGTGGTGGGCAATAAATGCGACGTTGCGAATGAAGAGCAGATCGCCGGCT
>JAUNTE010000294.1:0-1968 GCA_030538855.1 Oscillospiraceae bacterium | reverse complement strand
ATTGAAAAACAGGGCCTTGTTTTTCTGCCTGTCAGCGCCGCGACCCGGCAGGGCCTTGAGGCCTTGCCGGAGGAGATCTGGCGGATATTGAAAGAACTGCCCCCCGTTATTACCTATGAGCCCGATTTTATGCCGGAGGAGGCGCAGCGCGACCCGCGCGCCTTTACCGTCACCCGCCGGGATGACGGCAGCTTTGACGTGGCGTCGGCTTTTCTTGAGGGGATATTGGCGGGCAGTGATATTGACGACTATGAGAGCCTGCAGTATTTTCAGCGTCAGCTGGCGGATACCGGCGTACTGGAGAAGCTTACAGAGATGGGCGTAAAAGAGAACGACACCGTGCGCGTGGGAGATTTTGAATTCGACTATATTTTTTAAGGCGGCAAAGGCCTTGCCGCGCGTGGGGGCCGCCTGTGCCCGGTAAATGGCCGGGATGTTTGCGGCGGCCCTGCTTTTTAAAAAGCGGTTTTGTAACAAAGACGGCCCTGCCGCAAAAGGGCCGGGCGCTGCAGCTTTAGAAGAAGGGGCGTTATCATGCTGTTTAACGGTGGGACACAAATAGACATCCGCGAATATTCGCCCTTGGCGCTGGCTTTTGCGGGCGATGGCGTGCTGGAGCTTTTGGTACGGGGGCGGGCGGTGCGGGAGCATCGCCTCTCACCGGGCAGGCTGCACGCCCTGTGCGTAAAATATGTATCGGCCAAGGGCCAGGCGCTTGGTTTGGCCGCAGTTGAGCCGCTTTTGACCGAGCGGGAAAAAGATGTGGTACGGCGGGGTAAAAACGCCAGCAAAGCCACCGTGGCCAAGCACGCCACCGCTGAGGAATATCGGGCCTCGACCGGGTTTGAAGCGCTTTTGGGCTACCTTTACTTAACCGGAGAGAACCAGCGTATTGAAGAATTGTTTGACGCCTTTTGGCAGAGGGTAACGGCCTGTTTGGAGGCAGAAAAGCAGGGCTGAAGCCCAAAACGATATGCTAAAGGCGGCGCCCGCGTAAGGGCGGCTGAAAGATGTTATCATAAGCTTTAAAAGTTTACAGGACGCAGCACACGCCGCAGGCATAGCCTGCGGTATTTTTGTATAAAGAAAACCACTTGATTGGCGAGTGGTTCAAAAGAAGGCTTATGCCGATGATGCAGAAGTGGAAATTCCGCCAAAGATTGCAATATCAGTTTCATGGGATATGCCAAAGGGAAAACAGTGTGATGAACTGCGAGGAGTACTCGAAGTTAAAATACAAGTATCGAAATCGTGAATTCTGGCGTCGAGGGAACCAAACAGACACAGCAGGAAAGAATGCACAGAAAATTCAAGAATAGATCGAGCGGCAAATAGACGAAGACAAGGCAGGGGAAAACTGACGATAGATAATTTTTAAACTTGTCTACGGGCAGCAGGAAGCAAGCCCTGTTCTATAGTTGACAAATAACAAACTTTCGCAATGGGCAGACCGTACTGATATGGTTGACACGCAGGCGAGGGACAAAGGGCTTTGCCCGTATCTGAAACACCACGCATTTTATGCGGGGTGTCTATTGTTATAACAGCTGTCCGGGTGAGCCGTTGCTCAGGCATCCATGTTTTTACAGAGATGCGCTGTTTTTGAGAGGGCTTGTTTTTTGCGGGAGCTGATTTATACTTTAAGCGGACAAGAGACAACACGCCCGTTGGCGGCTAAAATAAGCGCTGGCGGCGTTCTCAAGTTCGGCAGGCGACAGTCCGCCGGATCCTGTGACTATGTTATTCTTCAGACAGGCCCTGTGGAGTTTTGCGGGAGTAAAAATGGCAGCCGGCTGTGATACCGGCCCCGAAAAACCGTATTGCCCCTTGTCGGCTTAGGGGAGCCGATCTATGTATATCTATGTATAAACGTATAAACGTTTTAAAGCACAAAAGAGAGCGCGGCTTTACGCCGCGCTCTCTTTTGTGCTTTGCCCCGTTTATCAGCTGCAGTTTTTGGCGTTGCTT
>JAUNTE010000293.1 GCA_030538855.1 Oscillospiraceae bacterium | reverse complement strand
CATCTCTCCTTTTCAAAATTGACCAATAGTCATTTCTCTCGGTTGCCATTCAGTATACTTCCAAAATGACCATTGGTCAATCGACAGGACAGCCAAACCTTTCTTCTCTGCAAAACTGACTATTGGTCATTTTGCTGAAATTTTTTTCATATGCTTGTTTTGTTAAAAAAGCAGGGATATACTGAAGATGACCCGGTATTCTTTCAAAATAAAAAGAAAAGGCGGTGCATGTCATGGGTTTTGCTATGGAAAAACAGAAAGAAGCAAAAAAGAAGAACCTGTTAGAGGCCGCCTATGCCCTTTTTCTTTTAAAAGGGACGGGAAAAACCAGCGTCAGCGACATCGTTGACCGTGCCAATGTGGCAAAAGGTACTTTTTATCTTTATTTTCGTGATAAAGAAGAACTGATGCAGCAGCTGGTGTATCAAATCAGCTACGAGGTACTGGGCCAGGCTTACCAATGCGTAAAAAAGCGTCCGGCACAGTCGTTTGCCGACGACGTTGTGGTATTGGTCGATGCGGTGATCGAATATTTCAAGCAGAACAAAGCCGTTTTGCAGCTGCTGCGCCGCAATTTCTGCTGGCCGGTATTTCAGGACAAGCTTGAAAACGATGAAGACCCTTTATGGCGTGAGCTGCGTGAACGCTTATATCAAAGCAAAATCATGATCGACCGCTCGCTGAACGATGTTTTAAAAGAGGTATTCATCATTTTAGAAATGTGCGGGGCCGTCTGTCATGAGGCGATCATCGAAAACCGACCGGATACCATCGACAATATGAAGCCCATCCTTTTTGAGATCATCCGTAAAATTTTAAGCTGAAAAAATCAGAATTTCCCGCTTTTTCAGCTGCTCCGGTCTATTTTCAAAGATCGTTCTCACCGCCTTTCGCGGCGCCCGTCAGCGCCGCAGGGCTTTATTGAATTCTTTCAGCCCGCCTTTCATCACCGCTGTATCGCTTCACCTGCAAACGGCAGGCGGCATTTTTTCTATTTAAAACAGATATTCAACAAAAAAGGCATGGAAAATTCCATGCCTTTTATTTTTGTGCGCGAATTTATATGAATATAAAACTCCGTCGCCCTGCCGCCATAAAACCCGCCTTATACCTTTCTGCTTTGGCCGCTTTTTCCACTCCATCCCCTGCTCAGCCCATATGTTCGTCCGGCAGTTTTTCAATAAAAGTATCACAGGAACATATCCGTTTTTCGACGCTTTTTCATTTCATATAAAGCTTGATCTGCACGATAGTACAGCGTTTTAAAATCCTTTCCATCCTGGGGCGAACACGCCGCCCCAAAGCTGGCTACCATCCGCCAGCTTTTTTCTCCCTTGTTATACTGTTTATGCAGCTCCGCGCAAAGCGTTCGGCACAACTCCTCCACCTTTTCGCCGCCGATGGCCTTAAAAGCACCGAACTCATCGCCCCCCAGCCTTCCTACAATATCCTCCGGCTGAAAACTCTTTTGTAGTATTTTTGCAAAATCTTTAATTACTTCGTCTCCAAACGCATGGCCAAAGTGGTCGTTTGCTTCTTTAAAATTGTCAATGTCAAAAATAAAAAACGTATGTGGACCGGGCTGCTTTTGAAGTGCCTCTTCAATATGGCGTTGCGTGGCCGTTTTCGTAAACAGGCCGGTCATTTCATCGGTCTCTGCCAACAGTTGCATCTTGCATTCCTGCTTCTTCTCTGCATCGATATTTTGACGGTAAGTCAACATATGGACAGAACCATCTTCCCATTCTACAGCTTTAGCGGTGATCCGCATCCAATAATAATCTCCTCCTGTAGAAATCATAAATTCATAGCGTAGCATCTCTTGTCCTGCCTGATAAGCACGCAGCACGTTCTCCGGCGAGAATGTTTTAATATATCCTTGTTGAAACTCTTTTTTAATTTGTTTTTCCGCCACAATATACAGGGCTTTATCATAAGGGGTACCGGCAGGCGCCCCCAGGCTTTCAAAATATTCTTCCGTCTCCAAGTTGGCGGGGCGGTTATGGGTAATATCCAATTCATAGATATTTTCAAACAGCTCCTCCGTCACCTTTTCAAAAATAGTACGGCGTTTTTGTTCCGTATCCCTCGTCAATGCCACGATCCGCCGTTTAAAGCCTCGAATCACATAAGACACCACAAACAGCGTAGCCACAATTACCAGCACAATCACTGCCACCGCCACAGCCATCTGCATATTCATGCGTTCTATCAGCGCGCCAGTGTCACGTTCCACTACCAGATACCAATCAAGCTCAGGCAAATAACGGCTCACCATGTAATATTCTTTTGTCTGTCCCTTTACCCAAAGCTTATCTGCTTCGCCTTCTGTTTTAAAACCAAGAACGCGCGCTCTCACCGCATCTTTTGATCCTGGTCCATCAAAAAAATTCACATGGTCATATCCCGTATAGCCCGGCGAAATCTGTATGACGCCCTCTTCGTCAATAAAGCAGGCTGCGACACCGAAATCTCTCTCATAACTGCGCAGTAGCTTCTGCAAGCCGTCAATACGCAGCCCAACGCCAACAACTCCCGCCGTCCGCCCTGTCGCATCATAGAGCTTGCAGTTGACAAACACGGTGACCACGTCGTCGTTCGCCTCGTCGTTATCTACGTTCATCTCATAATCTGCTTGACTTTCCAGCAGATTATAATACCATCTGTTTTCTTCATCACCCTGCGTCAGCACACGGTTCAACCCGTTAAAATTATAATATCTGCCTGTAGCTGCCGATATTAAAAAAACAGAATCATAATGATATTTGTTTCGATAACCGTCCAGATATTCCCGCAGCGTCTCTATATAGTCCGTATCCTCTAAATGCTTCCCTTCCTCTTCTAAAAAACTGCGCAGAAGGCTGTCGTTCGCCATAGTTAGAGAAATATTCACCGGTTTGGTAAACGCTGCGCTCATTTGATAATAAAT
>JAUNTE010000292.1 GCA_030538855.1 Oscillospiraceae bacterium | reverse complement strand
GCGAGGGACAGGGCCATAGAGATAATTTGTTTTTTATTGCGCAGCAATAAAAAATTGCAGCCTGATCGTTTATCTCTATTTTGGGGCCTCTTTTTATAGCAACCTGTTAAAGGGGCACGCGGGGGCCTTTCACGTTTTCTTGGTATGCGGCCGGTGCGTTTTTAATATTTACCGGCGCCTTCAGGCATGAGGCTGCGGGCTTTGACGGCACAAAACGGCGCTGCTGCCGTTATGGCCGTATCGTGGCTGCACTGTGGCAAAAATGATGTGCGCCCCCTATAGCGGCGGGCAAAAAGCTTCCCGCGCGGGCTTTTAGTATCTTTCTTTCGCCCAGCCCACCGCCAGCGGCAGGCATTGCCAAAATAAAAAAACCTGTACTTTCTTTCAGTGGTCCCATCGCCAGAGCCCTGAAAACGGATAAATCAAAGCAGCGGGCAGAAAATGAACTTTGCGGCGCTGCTGTGGTAAGGAGGCGGACAATGAACATATTAGCGATAGACGCGGGCGGCACCTCTATCAAAGCGGCGCCGTTTTATGGTGAAAAGATCGGTGAAGTCAGCGTGCGGCCCTCTCATGCCGCGGAAGGCGGCCCCCGCTTTATAGAAGAGATCTGCCGCGTCATAGAGGAATATCCTTTTTGCGAGCGGGTGGCTTTGAGCGTGACCGGGCAGGTCGATCCGTCAGACGGCAGTATTACCTATGCCAACAGCAATGTCCCCGGGTTTACAGGCACCCCGCTGCGCCAGCTTTTACAAGCCCGCTGCGGCAGGCCGGTGACGGTTGAAAACGATGTGAACGCAGCCGCCCTTGGTGAGGCTGCGTTCGGCGCGGGCCGTGGCTATGAAAATTTTTTCTGCCTCACCTACGGTACCGGCGTGGGCGGCGCCCTTATTTTAAACGGCGGCTTATATCGCGGCAGCCACGGATGCGCCGGACAGATCGGCCGTCTGCTCACCCACCCCGGCGAAGCGGACGGTTTTTACGAGGCCCGCGCCTCGGCGGCCGCTTTGGTGAGAAAAGCCAACGCCCTTCATCCCGCCGTGACGGACGGAAAAACTTTTTTTAAATTTCTGCGTGAGGGAGATGAAAATCTTTCCCGGCTTCTTGATTTATGGATCGACGAAGTCGTCCTCGGTTTGGTATCTTTCATCTATATGCTTGACCCCGCGTGCCTGGTGCTTGGCGGCGGCCTTTTGCAGGAGCCAGGCTTGGCAGACCGCATACAAAAACGCTGTATTTCCGCCCTCATGCCCGGCGGCCGTACCATTGTGCTGAAAGCCGCCGAACTTGGCAATCTTGCGGGGCTTTACGGCGCTTATCTGTTGGCGGTAAAGGAGGGATAAAATGGCGCCTCACGGAGATATTCTTTTTATAATAAAATCTCAGTACGGCAGTTTTACAAAAGCCGAAAAAAAAGTTGCCGGCCTGATTTTAAACGACCCCGCCGCGGTGATGTATATGTCTATCACCGATCTGGCAGACGCCTGCCAGGTGGGCGAAACCAGCGTTTTTCGTTTTTGCCGTGATCTGGGGCTGAAAGGTTATCAGTCTTTTAAAATCCTGCTGGCGCAAAGCGTCAATAAAGATGCCGCCGCACAGCTTCCTCAAAGCCGGGCGATAGAGGACGAAGACGACGCCGCGGCCATAGTGGAAAAGCTGGCCGCGCTGCATACCGAAGCCCTGCGTGAGACCAGTCTTCTAAACCCGCCGTCCGCGTTCGTCCAGGCCGTGGATTGGATGATAAACGCCTCAAAAATACACTTTTTTGGGGCAGGTTCCTCTTTTATTACGGCGCTGGAGGGGTATAACCGGTTTTTAAAAATAGAACCGAAAGTCTCCGTCTCGATGGACACCCATATGCAGACGATGGCGGCCGCCCTGATGCAGCCCGGCGACGCCGCCGTGATCGTCTCTTACAGCGGGTCAACGCGGGATATGGCGGATATTGCGCAGCTGCTGCAGCGGCGGGGCGTAAAAGTGATCTGCATGACCCGCTTTGCCAAATCTCCCGTCAGCGCGGCGGCTGATCTTGTACTTTTATGCGGCGCGCAGGAGGGGCCGCTGCAAAGCGGCGGGGTGGCCGCGCGCATTTCACAGCTCTATCTCATCGATATTTTGTATCACGAATATTTTCACCGTGACCCTGCCCGCTTTCAGCACAACAATGAGCTGACGGCCGATGCGGCGGCGGCCAAATTATATTGACAGTTATTCTCAACGATAAAAACGCGCGTCCTGTGTGCAGGACGCGCGTTTTTATCGGGCTTTTTCAGCCGGTATGAAAAACAATATGGAAAAGCCGCGGGGAACATGGTATCATGTTTTCATCGGGATCGTGGTTAAAATACAGGCTATTTATATCGCCCCCATCAAGGAGGATTTATATGAAAATTACGGCGCTGGTTGAAAATACAACACAATGCGAACTAAAGGCTAAACATGGCCTTTCACTATATATAGAAACCCAAAGCCATAAAATTCTATTCGATTTAGGCCCTGACAGCACCCTATTTGAAAATGCGAATAAAAGAGGTATCGATTTATCGGTTATTGATACGGTTATTCTTTCACATGGACATATGGACCATGGCGGAGCGTTAAAGCAATTTTTACAAATCAACTCAACGGCTAAAATTTATATACAAAAAAAAGCCTTTGAAGCACATTATAGTAAGTTTTTATTTTTAAAAGTGGATGTTGGGCTAGATAAAAGATTGGAAAATCACCCACAAGTTGTCTTGATCGACGGTGATTATCAAATTGATGATACGTTAAGGTTATTTACCACAAAAGATAAAAGCAGGTGTTACTCCCCCGCAAATAATTCTTTGTATGTGAAAAACGCAAAAGATGATTTCTCTCATGAACAAAATTTAATTATTCAAGAACAGAAAACCGCTCTTATTATCGGCTGTGGCCACGCGGGCGTTGTTAATATTATAAAAAAAGCGCAGCAA
>JAUNTE010000025.1:5320-15668 GCA_030538855.1 Oscillospiraceae bacterium | reverse complement strand
GCCTCCAGCAGCTCTTCTAAAAGGCCGCCCCCGCCCGATACCGCGCCGCGGATGACCTCGCCCGAAAGCTCCTCCCACGGGGTGGTCAGTATGGCGGCGCTGGTATTTTTCTGCCGCAGCAGTTTGACGCACTCGTCCAGCTTGTCCTGCGCAAGGCCCGCAGTACGGCTGAGGATAATGGCCCTTGCGTGTTCGATCTGATCGTCAAAAAACTCACCGAAGTTTTTGGCGTACATCCGGCATTTCACTGCGTCTACCACCGTCACGCAGCCGTCCAGCGTCAAATCGACCTCCTGCGCCACGGCCTGCACGGCCCGGATGACGTCCGACAGCTTGCCCACGCCGGAGGGCTCAATCAAGATCCGATCCGGCGCGTACCGGGCCGCCACCTCTTTCAGCGCTTTGCCAAAATCGCCCACCAGCGTACAGCAGATACACCCTGCATTCATCTCGGTGATCTCAATACCGGCCTCTTTTAAAAATCCGCCGTCGATGCCGATCTCACCAAACTCATTTTCGATCAGCACCAATTTTTCTCCGGCATAGCCGTCGCTAATCAATTTTTTGATAAGGGTCGTCTTGCCCGCGCCCAAAAAACCTGAAAAAACCGTTACCTTCGTCGCCATTCTTCATCCCTCGTACTCCCTCTTTTGGCATCAAGGGGCTTTTCCTCCCCCGCCGCAGGTTTTCCGCGTCCGCAGCGGCAAGGCGGCCCGCCGCAGCGGCTAAACCTGCCAAAAGCGGCGAAAAACGGCCTTGTCCAAAAGAGATATTTTATCATATGTTATATTATACCCCTGCGGTCAAGTACCCCTGCAAAGCCGTTTTTCTGCGCCCATAGCGCGTCAGGCCGCTCTTGCGTATCTTTTGCGGGCGGTATAAAATGTAAAAGAAAACGTATCCAACCCGGCGCTCGGGCAGCCACAGCCGCGTAAACCGCCGGTTTTATAAAAATGGAGGTTATCTATGAACAGCACCGCTTCTGCACAAGAGACCCCCCTGCGCGTAGCCCGGTTTGAAAAGGTAAGCCCGGCGCGCTTTGTACAGGATTTTTCGCCCCTATTCGGCGACGGCGGCGCGCAGGCGCTGTCTGCCCTGCGCCTGCCGCGAAGGGCCACAACGGGCAGCGCGGGGTATGACTTTTTCTCGCCCGCCGCCTTTTCTCTTGTCCCGGGTGAAAGCGTCACCCTGCCCACCGGCGTGCGGGTATGGATGCAGCCAGGCTGGGTGCTGCAAATTTTCCCCCGCAGCGGCCTCGGCTTTCGCTACCGGCTGCGGCTTGATAATACAGTAGGTATTATAGACCAGGATTATTACTTTTCTGACAACGAGGGCCACATTTTATGCAAACTGACCAACTGCGGCGAAAAACCGCTTGCCCTTGCGGCGGGCGACGCTTTTGCCCAAGGGGTGTTTCTGCCTTTCGGCGTGACAGAGGACGACTGCGCGCGCGATACGCGTAACGGGGGCTTCGGCAGCACCGGCAGGTGACCTTGCTCTTTATCAGCCCGCCGTTTTTTATTCTATTTCATCTTGAAAGGAAGCCGCCTATGTCAACCGACGCGTTTTCAGCCCCCGCTTTGGTGGAGGTCTCGGCCGCTGTTTTGGTGCGGCAGGGCAAAACATTATTCTGCCGCCGGGCGCCCGGCGGCAGCTGCGGCGGCTTGTGGGAGTTTCCCGGCGGAAAAATAGAACCCGGAGAATCGCCCGTGCAGTGCGCCGTGCGCGAATGCCGTGAAGAACTGGGGGTCGAAATTGAAATTTTAAGGCCGCTGGGCACGGCGCAGCATACCTACCCCGACAAACGGGTAAAGCTACACTTTTTTGAGGGGCGTATTTTAAAAGGAGAGCCCGTGCTGCGCGTCCACACGGCTTTTTGCTGGGCGCCGCCCGCTCTGTTGACGGCTTATCCGGCCTGCCCTGCGGACGAGGCTTTTATAAAAGACCTTCCCCGGCTTTTGGGCGGTTAAGAGAAGCGCCGCCAAAGCAAAGCCCTGCCGTCACAAAAAACGCGCCTGAGAGGGCGCGGCCCGGGGCGGCCTTCCGCTGCGGCGCGGCAATGATGACTTTTGCCCGCCTGTACACAGTGCCGGCCCACTTTTTCTATCTTCAGCGCAGGCGGGTGTACACCCTATCTCCCACAGAGGCCCTAAAAGCTTTTCATTTTTTGCCTGACGTGCCTTTTTGTCTGCGCGCCGGCCCGTGCCTGTTTCAAACAGGCTGCAGCTTTTACGTTCAGCCGGGCCAGCGGGCCGCCTGTCGGTTCCTTTTACCCTTCAAAACAGGGCGGCGATGAAGCCGGGGGACAGACGCCGCTCCGGTCCGTTTTTTCACCGCTGTATTGCCCGGGCAATCGGCTGCGTAAAATGCAGCTTTGAAACGAAATGCGGTCCCTTAGGCCTATGTCGCTCCCGCCCGGCCAAACCGACGGCACAAAGGTTCCCTCCGCCATCAAACAGCCTTCGCACCGTACAGGCCGCAGGGCGTTTTTGCCGCCCTGGCCCGCAGCCCTCCGCCGCTCCATAAAAATCGAAAAAATAAAAACCGTCTCATTGCACCTTCTGTCTTTACCCTTTATACTGAAGTTTACAGGAGGTGTTTTTATGAACGAAGATCAAAAGGATTTCAACGCCATGCTTTTGCGCCCCAACGGCATGCCCAAAATTCAAACCGTCACCGACCCAAAGACGATTGAAAAATACGGCGGCGAAAAGATGTATTTTGCCCCGCCTATGGATTATGACCGGGTGATGAAACGTATCCCATACGGAAAGCTTCTCACCGTGGGGGACATCCGGGCCTATTTTGCGCGGCAGAACGGCGCGGATTTTACCGACCCCATCACCGCCGGCATCTTCGTCTCCATCGCCGCCTGGGCCAGCGAGCAGAGGGACCACGACAAAACCCCTTATTGGCGTGTGCTGAAAGCAAAAGGTGAGCTCAACCCCAAATATCCCGGCGGCGCCGAGGCCCAAAAAAAGCTGCTTGAAAACGAGGGCCACCGGGTCGTCGCCCGCGGGCGCACCCATCTGCGTTATTATGTGCCCGATTATGAAAACGCCCTTTTTCCGCTTGTTTAAACTTTTTGCTGTGCCGCCGCGTTCTGCGGCAGGGCGTCTGTCCGCCAAAAGCCATTTTGGGCGGACAGGCGTTTCTCAAATATCCCAAAGGGCCGGACAGCGCAATAAAACCTTTGCCCTGCCGCGCCGTTCTTCTCCCAAAATGCCCCGGCGCCTTTTTGGCTTTGCGTAACAAGAAAGAAATGAATGGAGAAATAAAATGGAAAACTTTGACGCTGAGATCTGCATGGATGAAGCGGGCCGTCTGGCGCTCATCGAACTTCCCTTCAACGCAAGAGAGGCGTTTTGCAGGCCGAAAGGGCCTGTTTTTGTAACGGGAACCATCAACAACATCTCTTACCGCAGTAAACTGCTGTCCCGGGGCGGTGGAAAATTTGTAATGATCGTAGACAAGGCGATGCAGAAGCGTCTTGGCTTTGACGGAAAAAGTATGCAGGCGCACGTCGCCATGGCCTCAGATGATGAGGACGGGCCCCGCGCCGGGATACGGGAGCCGGAACTGATGACCTGCGGTATGGATACGCTCACCGCCATCAAAACACGGCGCAGCATACGAAAATTCACCCCCGAACCTGTCAGCCAAAAAATAATAGATACCATATTATGCGCCGGGCTGTATGCGCCCACGGCAAAAGATAAGCGTCCGTGCCACTTTGTTGTCATAAAAGACAAAGCGCTTCTTTCTGAACTGGCGCAGGCGCAGGCAAACGCCGCTATGCTTTCCGGCGCTGCCTTTGCAGTTGCGGTATGCGGCGACAAAACCCGTGAGGGGATGAGAGAATTTATGTATGCAGACTGTGCTGCCGCCGCGCAGAATATCCTGCTCAGCCTCCATGCCCTGGGGCTTGGAGGCGTTTGGTGCGGCGTGGCAGCCAATTCCGATTGGCAAAAGCTGCTCATCCACCGGCTGGCGCTGCCGCCCAAGGTAGAACCTGCCGCCGTGATTGCGGCCGGCTGGCCCGCTGAGGAAAAGGAAACGCCTGCCCGATGGGACCCGGCGCAGCTTCATTATGATAGGTGGTAAGCCCACAACGCCCCTCTTTTTTACAGATGTCCTGCTGCCTCTTTTACGTTTCTTTTCATATCCGTACTGTTTTCAGGGTGAGATTTTTTTAAAAAGGGCGGCCAACGCAGAAAATGAGGGCAAACATCCGGCAAAGCAATAAAAAATAGCCGGAAACGAAAACGCTGCGGCTAAGGTTCAAAGGTTTATTTTTTGCCCTGCGCGACGCGCGCATAGCAAGGCGCGCTGCTCCACAATAAAAAATAGCCGCAGCGAAGGCTATTTTTTGGGCCATTCGCCCGGCTGCCCCAATAGCGGCAAGGACGAGGCCATAAAGATCAAATATTTTCACAGCCGGTCAAGGCTCACCAATAATCTGAAAAGCACATGGCTACTGGGTTTTAGCCGAATGATCCGTTTATATATTGGCCGATTTATTAGAGGGGTGGATTTATAGGAATGACAAAGAAAAGATCAAGTATTTTTGTGAAGTGGTTACATCAAATGGTCTTATAGATGAAGTTGTTAATTATGTTTCAAAAGATTGTACAACAAGAGTTGGAGAAAAAACTTTTCACGTAGGAATTGAGGGGATGAAAGAGCATATTTCAGCAGTAAGACAAACATATCCCGATTTAAAAATGACGGTGATTCGGCAATATAGTGATGGGGATCACATTATTTCTGAATTTATTGCTGAAGGAACACACAAGGGTGAATGGTTAGGAATGAAACCTACCGGAAAAAAATTAACATTTACGGGCGTTGATGTAGATAGAATTGTTGATGGAAAGATTGTTGAACATAGCGGTGCAATGAATACATTTGAAACGCTATTCGAGGAAGGGATCATTAAACCGGTATCATAACAATTTTCAGTCTGTCGGGCTAATTCAACTATATCTTATTGAAATATGACGTACTGCGCTATCCGGTTGTTTTGAATCGTGCAGACAGGGCAGCGTGGTACACACTCTGCAATTTTCCACTTTTTCGCCTCCGCGAAAACCTGTAAAATCTGCTTGTTGGGGCCGTCCCCATGCCGCCCAAATTGATACGCACACGCGGCAAAGCGTGACAGAACTTTTTAAGGGAATATACGCAAGCCATGATTTCATGCGGGTTTGCAGGATACCAGTAAAAACTTACGGCGTCTTTTAAGCGTTTTTTTCGCTTTCAGACAATCAAAAACTGCCCAAAACGCGTACCCCTGCGGCCTCGGCCGCAGGGGTTTTCTTTTGTCTCTTTGCGGCGCGTTTTTTTATGTGCCGCCCCGCAATAAAAAACGATACGTGTTCCTGCCAAAAAAGGCCGAAGGGCCATGGGCAAAAAAGCAACGAAGCAGCGCCGCCTACACGGCGCTGCTTCGCTGAAAATACTCTGTTTTCTGTTTTAAATATTTTGTACGCTGTCTTCCCATACTGCGGCGGGTCCATCTCCGCCCCGCCGCTTTTATCCATCGCTCTTATCAACCGTTTGAAGACTATAAAAAGCTGTGCGAACACCGGGCGGGCCACAAGCCCCCGGGCGTACGCAGGCCCTTATCTCAGCGGCAGGGCTCAGTCCTCTCTAAATATGCGGCTTCCGCCTGGGCCTGCGCCACCTTCAGGCTGTCAACCGCGGCTTCCAGTTCCTCCACCGCTTTGTTTACATTATGAAACAACAGGATATATTCCGGGGTCAGTTGTTCCATATCCTTTCACATCCTTTCTCATTGTTGATTCAGTTTTCAGAGCGCTCTTTACGTTGGTATCAAAATATCATCTTTCCACAAAAAAGTTTGTCGAAATGCTGTTATCTCAGACAAAACGCCATTATTTTTTCAAAAAAAGGACGGCAGGCGCTGAAAAGCGGCTAACCGTCCCTCTTTTTTTATAACTTTGTCGAGAAACCCTTTTCAAACGCGTATATCCGCATCTTTTATGTTTTTTCGCGCCTCATACAGGCAGGCCTCCATATTTTTTTTCACCCGGGCACACAGCTCCAGCTGGGCCTCTTTGCGTGAAAGCGACGCCTCGGGCCAAACGGGCTCTAAAATATGCAGGTCGATCAGCGGCTTTGTGCCGCAAAAGCAGCGCCAGCCCCGGCGGGGCCGAAAGGTAATGACATAGGGCAGCACCGGCACGCCGTTTTGGCAGGCGTAATAAAAGGCCCCCTTATGAAAAGCCCGCAGGCCGTCCTGATAATAGGGATACAAAACGCCTTCAGGATAGATCTGTAAAAGCGCGCCCTTTTCCAGCGCCTTCGCCACCGCCCGGTTGAAAGCGGCCATCCCGCCGCTGGTCTCGGGCAGCGGCAGTGCCCCCAGCAGCTTGATCAAATGCCGGATGACCGGGATCTCAAAATTCGACTTCAGGCTCGCAAAATACATCATGCGCCTGCGGCAGTTGCAGGCCAGCAGCACACAGTCAAGATAATGTACATGGTTACAAACGCTCACCGCGCCGCCGGACAGTTTTTTTAAATTTTCTCTTCCGTATACCCGCAGCCCCCGGCACAATTTAAAATAAGGCGGAAACAGGGTCATCACCAGCGTGCGCAGCAGGCTCTGCATGGTTTTGAACACTACTCCCCTTGGCAAAAACTTATATTTGCCGTCTATCCGCAGATGAAAAGGCGTCCACATCCGCAGCAGATGTTCTTCTTTGGCGGGCTGTTTCGGCCACAAAGGTTCTCTAGGCATGCGTCCCCTCGTTTTCTTCTATGGCCGCGCGGAACATCGCCTCGGCTTTTTCAACGCAGCGGTCTATCGCGTAGTTTTTGGCGTGTTCTGCATAGGCGTATTCCATACGCCGCCGTTCCTCCTCATGGTCCAACCAGTAATCGATCTTGGCCGCAAGGTCGGTGCTGTCCCCCGCCGCAAACAAACTGCGCTCGTCCAGCGCAAACTGCGGCGTGGCCGATTTTTTGCTGTTGGCGATGACCGGCACCAGCCCGCTGGCAAACGCCTCGATACAGGAGATCGCCTCGATCTCAGCGTCTGAGGCGTGTACGTAAAGGTCGGTCATCGCCAGCAGGTTCTTCAGCGTCTGCGAGGGATAAAACCCGGTGATCATGGGGTTTTTCAGCTTTTTGGCCCGGCGCAGCAGCGCGCCTTTATGGGGTCCCTTTCCCGCCAGCACCAACTGTATCCGGCCCGCATATTTTGATTGCGCCACCGCGTCTATCAGCACGTCCTGCCGCTTCTCGCGTGAGAGGCGGCCGATCATCACGATCAGTATTTTACCCTCAAACTCGGGGCTTTTGGGCTGCTTGCGGTAGCAGAAGCCCGGCTCTATCCCGTTTGAGATCACATGCGTTTTACCTTTATAACCGCGTTTATGCAGTTCTCCCGCAATAAACGCGCTGGGGCAGTGGATATGGGTGAAACGGTCGTAAAAATGGTCTCGGAAATAGCGGTATAAAAATTCATTCACCGGGGCGCAGTTGCCCAAAAAAATGGTCGAGGTGATGTTCTCGGGCTGCACATGAAACGCCGCCGTATGCGGCACGTTCATCTCCTCGGCAATGCGCAGCGCCTTTTGCTGCAGCCAAAACGGCATTAAAAAATGCGCTACGTCGGCCCATGCCAGCGCTTTTTCAAGCACCCTGCGGCGCGGTACGGCAAACTGCATCCCCTGGCTGCGGATGATCATCTCGACAATGGGGCCAAAATGCAGCGCCGGCAGCTTGTATTTGTGCGGCCCGGGCTTGCCGCAGCTCACCACCCGCACCTCATGGCCGCGGCTCTCCAGCGTTTTTGCAAAACGCCGCGCCGTGATCGTGGTGCCGTTGTTGGCGCTGTCAAATTGATCTACGATGAGTAAAATTTTCATATTTTCAGTCACTTTCCATATCCTGACGTACCATTTTCTCTAATTCTTTGATTTTGCGGTTGAGGCAGTGAAGCGACCACAGGTCCATCAGGCCGTCCGCCGTCAGCGCGCCGCCGATAAACATCACTGCCACATTGGCGGCGGTAAACGGGTCAAGAAAGATCACGACGGCCAGCGCCGCGGCCAAAAAGCCCAAAATCAGCACCGGAAGCCAGCCGCTGTAATCCATACGGCGAAGGTCCAGCGCGTTTTGCAGCTTGACAAAACCGCTGATGAGCAGCACGCAGCCCAGCACAAAAGAGAAATATTTCTCCACCAGCGCGGGATTGCACAAAATAATCACGCCCACCGTCAGGCATAAACCGCCCGTCACCAGTGAAAACTCATAAAATCCAGGAAAATCTTTTTGCAGCAGATACGCGAATATCCGAAATACGCCGTAGCACACCAAAACCGCCCCCAGCGCATAACTGAGTACCAGCAGCGACGTCTGGGGCCATATCAGGGTGAACAGCCCTAAAAGGATGGAGCAAAGGGCAAAGCAGAGAAAAACGTATTTTTTTTGTTTCAGCATAAGTCTACTCCTTTCGCCGTGCATGTCAAAATGCGGCCGGTTTCATGGTTTTATGATAGCCCAAAACCGCTTCTCCGTCAATTCTTTCCAGCAAAAAGCAGTAAAAAGGCTTGACGGGCCGTCTAAAATGGGTATCATGGAATTATAGCGCGAAAAAAGGAAAAAGAAGGAAATCATTGTGGAGAAAAAACAGGGAGGTCATCGTATGTGGGCGCTTTTCGCGCTGCTTTCGGCTTTTTTTGCCGCGCTCACCTCAATTTTTGCCAAAATCGGCATGGACGGCATCAATTCCAATTTGGCAACCGCCCTGCGCACCGTCGTGGTGCTGGTTATGGCGTGGGGTATCGTCCTGCTCACCGGGGCCGCGTCGGGTATCGGCGGCATCAGCGTCAAAGGCTGGGTGTTTTTGATCCTGTCCGGGCTGGCCACAGGCGCCTCATGGCTGTGTTACTATTATGCCCTGCAAAACGGAGAAGCCAGCAAAGTCGTCCCCATCGACAAATTCAGCGTCGTCATTACCATCGTGCTGGCGTTTCTGCTGCTGCATGAAAAAATAGATTGGAAGACCCTTCTCGGGGGCGCGCTCATCACAGCGGGCACCTTTGTGCTTATTTTATAAATAAAGATAAAAAGCAAGGAGGCTGCGGCCTATGGCCAAACCCGGCGCGGCGTATGCCCCGCGCAAAACCAAATCAAAACGTCCCGCCCCCCTTCAGCGCAAAGCCGCCCAAATAGGCGCCGCCCTGCTGCTGTTCCTCGGCACCGGCCTTTTGCTGCGTTTTGCGGGCGACGGCATCTGCGGGCTTATCGCCAAGGGGGCCAGCCTTTCAAACCCGGCGGGCGTACCGGGCTTTGCGGTCGAGCTGATACGTCTGTGCATCCTTTTTGTCTCACTGGGGCTCCCCCTCCTTTTTTTAAGATACGCCTGCGGGCTGCCCCTGTGTGAAAACGGCAGCCCGCTGCGCCGGGTAAACGGTGAGACCGCGGCCGTCTGGACAGGCCTTTTTCTGCCCGTCATCGTGGCAGCGGTCTTTTTATCTTCTTTTCTGCGTTTTCTTCTGCAGTCTGTATTTTCGGCGGCTCCGGCCTCCGGCATGTCCGTTCCCGAAGGGGGCTTCGCCCTCTTTTTCAGCTTTCTCACCGTCTGCGCACTGCCCGCATTTTTTGAAGAGCTGCTTTTCCGCGGGTGTATCCAAACGGCTTTTCTGCCCTACGGCCCCCGCTTTGCCGTACTCACCACCAGCCTGCTGTTCACCCTGCTGCATGCAGACGTTACACAGCTGCCGGGTACGTTCCTGCTCTCTTATTTTCTCGGCTGGGCCGCGGCGGCCACCGGGGGCTACGCCCTGTCTATGACGCTGCACCTTTTATACAACGGCACCGCTTTTATCCTTACATATACCGGGCAGCATATGATGCAGGCCGCCGGGCCGATGCTGGCGGTGATCCTGCTGGTGCTCTATTTTATGATCGGCCTCTCCGTCTTTTTCACTCTGCGGCGGTCTGGCCGTCTGCCCGCCGGGCTGGCCCGCGTCAAAGACCCCCGCAACCGTCAAAGCAGGCTTGAGCTGCTGCTCACGTCGCCCGGCTTTTCCATCAGTCTTTTGGCGCTGGTGGCCTATTGGGTCCTTCGGCAGCTGATATAACCGGGCCGTGGCAAAGCGGTGCAAAAGCTTTTCACCCGGCGTTCTGCCGAAAAAATACAAGTTCCGCGCGTCTTGGGGGCACGGTGCTTTTATGAAAAACGAGGGGCCGACATGACTGAAAACGAACATTTTATGCTTCTTGCCATCGAGGAGGCCAAAAAAGCCCTGGCGCTGGGCGAGGTGCCGGTAGGGGCCGTTATCGTACGGGGGCAAGAGGTCGTCAGCGCCGC
>JAUNTE010000025.1:0-5310 GCA_030538855.1 Oscillospiraceae bacterium | reverse complement strand
CCCTGCTGCATGCCGAGACGGCGGCCATCGCGTCGGCCTGTGAAAAATTGGGCGGCTGGCGTCTGTGGGAGTGTACGCTCTACGTCACGCTTGAGCCCTGCCCCATGTGCGCGGGCGCCGTCATCAACAGCAGGCTGCGCCGGGTGGTATACGGCGCGGCCGACCCTAAAGCCGGGTGCTGCGGCTCGGTCACAGATCTGTTCGCCCTGCCGTTCAATCACCGTCCCGTAGTAGAGGGCGGCTGTCTTGAGGGGGCGTGCGCCGCCCTGCTGTCTGAATTTTTTACCGGGCTGCGCGAGGGACGCTTTCCCCGTTTCTCCCAAAAGCCCCGGCGCTGAAGATTTTAAAAGGAGTACCGTCCTATGCCTGATTCTCTCATCACCAAAAAAGCTATCGCGGCCTCTTTTAAAGAGCTGTGCCGTGAAAAAGGGTTCGGCAAGGTCAGCGTAGGCGACGTCACCGCCGCCTGCGGCCTCAACCGCCAAACCTTTTATTATCATTTTGAAGATAAGTATGAACTGCTTGACTGGGTCTATTACCACGATATTTTCGCCGGGCTGGTAACGGGCATCACCCTCGACAACTGGCCCCAGCATCTTGCCGCGCTGCTGCGCGGGATGCAGGCGGACAAAAAGTTTTACGCCGGTACGGTAAAAGCCCAGCCCGAGCACTTTTTCCAGTACCTTTTCCGTATCGTCCACCCCCTGTTTGAAGAGGCCATCCAGCAGCTCAACGGGCCGGACGGCCCCGACCAGGAGACCGCAAGCTTTTACGCCGATTTTTTCACCCACGGCTGCTGCGGGGTCATTTTGACATGGGCGGCCGGGGGCATGCAGGCTTCGGGCGATGAGATCGCCGCCCGTCTGGCACGTCTTTCAGACGACGCGCAGCAGCTGTCCTGCCGTTTGCAGGCAAAGCAGAAGGCCCTTCCCTCAAAACCTCTTTTTTGATCCTTCGGCGCCGCTGAAAAAGCCTGCGCTTTCCCCTTCTTAAAACGCCCTTTTCTTTCGCAGGCGGCGCAGAAGGCCGTCCGGCGCCGCACAGGGCATACGGCCTTAACCGTTTTCAGCCGCCGTCTTTTAGGCGCATGACCCGCTCTATAAACAGGTTGGGGGCGGTCAGGCGCCGTGTGTTCACGGTTTCTCCCCTTTCAGCGGGGCGTTTTTAAAAGCGCGCCGTTTCGCCTGAAGTTTTTGTTCGCCGTCCGCTTCAAACCGGCGGTTTCTTCACAGGTTTTTACCCGTTCTGCCGCCGACCATGAGAGCGAAAACGCCGCTCCAATTTTAAGTATCAAAAACGGCCCCTGCAGCCTTTTATAAAAAGCTGTCTTTTGCTAAAAAGACGGCTTTTTATTTTTTTATTGTGGAGCATGGCGCTTTCATAAGCGCGCGCCGCGCAGGGCAAAAAATAAACATGAGAACCTCAGCCGCAGCGTTTTTCTTTTTTGCTATTTTGTATTGCTGCGCAATAAAAAAGCATTTGTCTCCTATGGCCTCGCCTTCACCTTTATGGCGGCAGTCGTGCGAATATCCAAAAAGCAGCCTGCGCTTCGCTGCGGCTATTTTTATTGCTGCGCAATAAAAATATTTGATCTTGACGGCCTCGTCCTCGCCGCTAAAGCGGCAACCGGGCGATTGGCCAAAGGCTGCCGCGCCCGTCACAAAACGCTGCGCCAACGCCCGGCCCATGCCCGCCGCGCGGCTTTGTGGCGGGGTCTGCACCTGCGCTTTAAAGGCCTGTCAAAAAAGCGGCACAGGGCGTGCGGCAAACCGCTACCGGGCCTCTCCGCCGTCTTTTCGGCTGCGGCAGGTTTTGCCGCCGCTCTCTGTCACCGCGCGGCATAACAGCTGCGTCAGGGTCTTGACATCCTTCTCTTTGATAGACGGCTGCAGCAGACGGCCCAGCTCTTCTATCTTCTCCGGCCTTCCTTTTAATCCCTCTGTTAAAAATACGGCTGTCTCAGCCAAATTACGCGCCGCGCGCTGCGGCTGGGCCCTATGGCGGACAGCCGCAGCCGCGGCCGTCTCAAGCAGGCTGCATTTTATTTTCTCTTCCACCGTCATCTCACTCACCGCTTTCCTTTTCTACGATAGCACCGGCGTTTTTAAAAAGATACCGACAAACGCTTTGTTTTGTCGTAAAATAAGGCACTTTTTTCGAATCGTCTAAAAAAGCGACAAACCGCGAAGGCTGTATAATGACAAATCCGCGCAAGGGTTTTATGCTAAGGTCAAACAAAAACAGCGCCGGTTGTTTCAGCCGGCGCCCCGACAAAAAAGGAGCGTGTCGTTATGAGTAAAAAAACCTTCGCCGTACTGGCCGCAGGCGCGGCTGCAGCAGGCGCCGTATATCTGACAGGCAAAGCCAAAAAAGACGCCGAAGCGCAGGCGCTGCGCAAAAACGAGCAGGAGCTGTCCTCACGCGATTACGATGGACGGCAGGTATATCTGGTGGGCGGCGGCCTCGCCTCTTTAGCCGCCGCCGCATATTTGGTACGCGACGCCCATTTCCCCGGTAAAAACATCCATGTGCTGGAGGGGACGCCGATCCTCGGCGGCTCTAACGACGGCGCGGGCAGCCCTCAGCAGGGTTTTGTCTGCCGCGGGGGGCGGATGCTGAATGAAGAGACCTATGAAAACTTTTGGGAACTGTTCTCTTCCATCCCCTCTTTAGAACAGCCGGGCCGCAGCGTCACCGAAGAAATTTTAAATTTCGACCACGCCCACCCCACCTGCGCCAAGGCGCGTCTTATTGACCGCAGCGCCGTTATCCAGGACGTGAGCAGCATGGGCTTTGACAACGCCGACCGGATGGCTATGACCAAGCTTTTACTCACCGATGAGACCACGCTGGACAATTTGACCATTGAAGATTGGTTTGCCCCGCACTTTTTCACTACAAATTTCTGGTATATGTGGCAGACCACCTTCGCCTTTCAAAAATGGAGCAGCTTGTTCGAGTTTCGCCGTTACATGAACCGGATGATCTTTGAATTTTCGCGTATCGAAACGCTGGAGGGCGTCACCCGCACCCCCTATAATCAATATGAAAGTGTCATCCTGCCCCTGAAAAGCTGGCTGGAGGGATACGGCGTTACATTTAAAACCGGATGCACGGTATCTGACATCGATTTTGCGCCGGGCGAAGGGATCACCGCCACCGCCCTGCATCTGGAGGACGGCGGGCTCATCACGCTGGGCGAAGGCGACGTGTGCATCATGACCAACGCCTGTATGACGGATTCCGCCACGCTGGGAGACCTGCACACCCCCGCCCCCGTCCCCGCTGAAAAGCCCATCTCGGGCGAGCTGTGGGCCAAAGTGGCCGCCAAAAAGCCCGGCCTGGGCGATCCCGCGCCTTTTTTCAGCAAACCGCATGAGACCAATTGGGAAAGTTTTACCGTCACCTGCCGCGGCAATAAGCTGCTGAAAAAAATCGAACAGTTCTCGGGCAATATCCCCGGTTCCGGCGCGCTGATGACTTTTAAAGATTCCTCCTGGCTGATGAGCATCGTGGTGGCGGCCCAGCCCCATTTTAAGGCGCAGGACGCAAACACCACCATCTTTTGGGGCTACGGCCTTTATACCGATCATCCGGGCGACTATGTGCACAAACCCATGAAAGACTGCACCGGTGAAGAAATGCTGACCGAGCTGCTTGGCCAACTGGGCTGGCTGGAGGAAAAAGAGGCTTTGATGGAGGACGTGATCAACGTCATCCCCTGCATGATGCCTTATGTGGACGCGCAGTTCCAGCCCCGCGCCATGTCTGACCGTCCCGCCGTGGTACCCAAAGGCAGCACCAACTTCGCCATGGTAAGCCAGTTTGTCGAAATTCCCGAAGACATGGTATTTACCGAGGAATATTCCGTACGCGCAGCCCGTATCGCCGTATATAAGCTGTTCGGCGTCAAAAAGCCGGTCTGCCCCGTTACGCCTTATAACAAAGACCCGAAAATACTGCTGAAAGCCGCGCAGACCATGTACCGCTGAACCCACAGCCGCAAGCTTCAATTAAAATACAGGGCCGAAAGGTATGGCTTAGTACATACCTTTCGGCCCTGCGCTTTCACTTTGTCCGGCTTATTTTCATCCCCTGCCGCACAAAACGGCAAAAAACAGTTTTCCTATCCTCTGCCGCAGCGTTCTTGCCTGCGGCTGTCTTTTATCTGGCATATTACAAAATCTTTTACATAGCGGTCATTTCTCCCGTTTGTTAAAAAAGACTGCTCTTTTTATTTTTATTTTCAAAAATTTTTTCTTTTTTTATTTTACAAATCGTCTTTATCTTTTCTTTATTTCGTTATAAATTATATTTTTTTGTTTTTTATTTGTCGATTTTGCGCATTTACAAAAAAATATTCTTTTATATAATGAAATTAAAAGAAAAAATTTTTATATGGAGGAGACCATGGAAAAGCGGGAAGTTCTAGGCCGGTTACGCGGCGGGCTGATCGTTTCCTGTCAAGCCGCCCCGCAAGAGCCTTTGTTTGGGTCATCTATCATGGCAGCTATGGCCGACGCCGCTTTTCGCGGGGGCGCGGCAGGTATTCGCGCCAACTCGGCGCAGGACATCCGGGCGATCCGAAAAAAAGTGCCGCTTCCGGTGATCGGTTTATCAAAAAAGTCTTATCCCGACAGTGAAGTATATATCACCCCGCTTTTTCAGGACGTGAGCGAGATCGCCGCAGCCGGGGCGGATATTGTCGCGCTGGACGCGACGGATAGGCTGCGTCCCTGCGGCGAAAAGCTGGAGGACATTGTCCGGCATACCCGCAAAGCCTTCCCCGGGCTTTTACTGATGGCCGACTGCGCCACCTTTGAGGACGGGATGGCCGCCGCCGCGTTGGGTTTTGATTTTATTGGGACCACGCTTTGCGGCTATACCGCCGCAACACAAGGGACGCCGCTTCCAAATTTCAGCCTGATCGAAAATCTTTCTCTCAGATGTGGGACGCCGGTAATTGCTGAAGGCGGGATATGGACGCCGGAAGAATTGGAAAATGCTATACGACTGGGCGCTTTCGCCGCTGTGGTGGGCACAGCGATCACCCGGCCGCAGGAGATCACAAAACGTTTTACAGCCGGCCTAAAAGCAGCATCCCAACAGGCGGGGCTGTGAAAAGAACAGCAATAAAAAGCAGCAGCAACAAGGCGCAGGTTGTTTTTGGGCCGTTCTTCCGGTTGCCGCCATAGCGGCGAGGGCGAGGGCTTTGAGATTCAATATTCTTTATTGCACAGCAATAAAAACAGCCGAGCGAAGCGAAGGCTGTTTTTTTGGCCATCTGTCCCGGTTGCCGCTTTAGCGGCG
>JAUNTE010000291.1 GCA_030538855.1 Oscillospiraceae bacterium | reverse complement strand
CATAGCAGATTGTGCGGCAAAAATCAAGCTATTTTTTCAAATAATGCCGACGCCGAAAAAAGGAAATGAAAAGAGTGGAAAAGTTTTCTTGTAAACGCCCATGTAAACAGCTATAATATAAAATGTATATGCCATTCTTGAAAGACGGAGCGTTTATGGAAGCACTGACGTTTAAACTTACAGATTTTGAAGGCCCCCTTGATTTACTGCTGGCTTTGATTGCCAAGAATAAGATGAATATCTACGAGATCGAGATCGTCTCGCTGATCGATCAATATCTCTCTGTCGTCAGCCAGGACGAAGAAGCGGGCATGGACGAAGCCAGTGAGTTTATTGAGATGGCGGCGCGCCTTGTATATATGAAATCGGTTTTTCTTTTGCCGCGGGAGGAAGAGCAGGAGCGGCTGCGCGAGGAACTGACCGGCATTTTGGTGGAGTACAGCGCCTGTAAGGCCGTGGCCGCAAAGCTGGGGCAGCGGGCCCAAAAGGTTTATTTTGCCGTGCGCCCGCCCGCCGAAATGGAGCTGGAGGCCGACTACAAGCTGCGGCATGACCCGGCGCTGCTGCGCGAGGCCTATGAGGCGCTTTCAGGCAAAAAAAGCAGGCAGAAGCAGCCCCGGCAGGAGCAGTTTGAGCCGATCGTCGCCGCGCCCGTGGTATCGGTGAGCAGCCGTATCGTGCATCTGATGCGGAATTTGATGAAAAAGCCCTTTTGCCGGCTGCAGGAATTTTTTAAGCGTTCTTCAGGACGAAGCGAGCTGGTGGCCACATTTTTGGCGGTGCTTGAACTGGTGCGCGCTGGCCGCGTTGTGATAGACGAGGAAGAAAACCTGGCGCTGGAGCGGGTGGGCAAGCCCACAAGGACAAAGGAGTGAACCCATGGATCTGAAAACCTATAAGGCGGCTGCCGAGGCCATTTTATTCGCCTATGGAGAGCCGGTGAGCGCGGCGCGTATCGCCGATGTGCTTGAGATAGAGACAGCCGTGGTCGAGCGGCTGCTGCGGGCCATAAAAGACGACCTTGAGGCAGAGGACAGGGGCCTGGTACTGCTGGCGCTGGAGGACCGGTGGCAGCTCTCGACCAAAAGCGAGTTTGGAGATTTTGTCCGCGCGGCGCTGGATAACCGGCGGAACGTTCCGCTGTCTCAGGCCGCGCTGGAGACGTTGTCCATCATCGCGTATAATCAGCCGGTGTCCCGGTCTTTTATCGAGCAGGTGCGCGGCGTCGATTCTTCTTCCACCGTGCAGAATTTACTGAGCAAGGGCCTGATCGAAGAGGCGGGCAGGCTGGATCTGCCGGGCAGGCCGGTGAGCTTTCGGACAACGGATGTGTTTTTGCGTACCTTCGGCCTCTCGTCTCTGCATGAGCTGCCCCCGCTGCGCGAGGAGCAGGACGCGCCTGACGGTGCGGAGGTACCCGAAACACCGCAGAAAGAATTTTTGCCCGGTGAAAAATAAAAGGAGCGGCCTATGCTCATTTTAAAAATTTTAGGATGGATACTGCTGGTGCTGCTGGGGCTTGTGCTGCTGATAATACTGCTGCTGTTCACAGCGCTGCTGGCCCCGGTAAAGCTGCGGCTTTCTTATAACCGGGAGGAGGGCTTTTACGCCGGGCTGCGGTATTTGTGGATAAAAAGGCAGCTGGCGCCCCAGCCGAAGGAGGAGCCGCAGCCGCCCAAGCGGCAGAAGCGGAGGAAGCCGGGCCCGGAGACACACGGCGAAAGGGAGTTTTCCCCTTCGCGGCCGCCGGAGAATACTGCGGAAGACCGCGCCGTCCCGCCCGGGGAAAGTATGGGACAAGCCAAGGAAAACCCGGACGCGGCAGCAGAGCGTATCCCGCCGCCCCCAGCCCTGCGTGAAGCGGAAGAAAAGCTGAAAAAGACGCCGGATGCGCCTGCGGGAGAGGAGGCAGACGGTGAGACGACCGCGCCTTTACAAGAAGACCCCTCCCAAACAGAGCGCTTTGTGGCCCGCGAAGAGGCGGGCGAAGACGAAAAAAAAGCCGCCGAGGGCAGCCCGCCCGGAGCGCAGGCCGGTGAAAAAGAACACGCCCCCGCGCGGGAGCAGGAGGAAAAAGAGGACAAGATCTTTGCTTTCAGCATGGACAAGCTGGGAAAGCTGATTGGGACGGCGGGCGGTTTTATCAGGCGGGTGCTGCAGAGCCTGCGGTATCAGGACATCAGCCTGACGCTGCCGGTAAAAGGCAGCGACGCGGCCGCCTGCGCCTTGAATTTTGGCAGGGTGAACGCCGCCCTCAGCGCTTTTTTTACCGCATGCACCCTCTCGGGGCTGCGGTATACGTTTGACGAGGTGCGCGTCTTTCCTGATTTCAGCGGTGAAGACGCGGGCGGCATACGGTTCTCTATGACGCTGCGGGGACAGGGCCTGTGGGTGCTGACGGCGGTGCTGTGGACGATCAGGCTTTTGATGAAAGAAAAGATATTGTTCCCCGGCGGCATTCCTATTTTTAAAAAGCATAAGGATAAAAAAGACGGAGGTAAAAAGATATGAGCGACAAACAACAACACCCGGTGAGCGATTTGATGGACGTGACCATCCAGCGCATCAAAGAGATGGTGGACGGCAGTACCGTGATAGGCGAACCGGTCAGTCTGCCGGACGGGGGGGTCATCCTGCCGGTATCTAAAATTTCGTTTGGGTTTGCGTCGGGCGGCTCAGATATCGGCGGAAAATCGGCCAAAGAGCTGTTTGGCGGCGGCGGCGGCGCGGGGCTGACGGTAGCTCCGGTGGCCTTTCTCGTCTGCAAGGCGAACGGCGACGTACGCCTTTTGCAGATCAGCACCGAATCGGGCGGCCTTGATAAACTGATGAATTTGGTGCCCGAGGTGATGGACAAGGTATCGGGCTTTGCGGCAAAGAAAAAAGAAGACGACGGGGACGCGGACGCCTCCGGGGAAGAATAGGAAAAGAATGAAAGACGTCAGAATTCAAAAAGCGATGAGCGACGCGGGGCTGTGCAGCCGCCGCGCCGCTGAG
>JAUNTE010000290.1 GCA_030538855.1 Oscillospiraceae bacterium | reverse complement strand
CCTTTGCGGTCTGCAAAGCATACCGGCTCCCCTGTCACCATCCGATAAAAAACTGCTGCTGACGCATAAATATCCGCCTTCTGCCAAAACCGGTCATTTTCCTCGTACAGCTCCGGCGGAATATATGGATTTCTGTCCAAAACACTGCCCTTTGCCTTGCTTTCCACAGAATGAATGCCAAAGTTGATCAGTTTCATCTCATCTTCGGATACCACAATACTATCAATTGAGAGATTGCCATGCACAAATCCGTACTGCCAAAGCTCCCTCAAAATCTGAATCAGCTGCCGCATCCAGTGTCTTGCCTGCCCAAACAGAATCGGATTTTCCTGCTCAAGCACCTGCCGAAGCGTCTGTCCTTTGACATACTCCCGAATATAGTACGCCGTCCCATATTGTTCTGTCTGGTCATAGACCTTTGCTACCCTCGAATTTTTCCCAAGGTAACTCCAGTTTTCAATTTCTTTCAAAAATTCCCGTTTTCCGGTCTCGTACAGTTTTTCCCATTTCGGCTCACTGACGATTTCCTGTCCGTCTATGCGAAATGCAATATGCTCTGGGAAATATTCTTTAATCACTACTTTTTTTTCAATCAGATTGTCCCATCCGATATAACTGATTCCGATCGAATCCCGGTGGAAAGCTTTCCCGATCACATAGCGGTCTGATAAAATTGTCCTTGGTCTTTGAAAAGCTGTATGGACACCGTCTGTATTTTGGGGATATCCGCAATACGGACATACCTGTCTTTGCTTAGGATAATCTTTCATGCACCCCATACATTTGATCATTTCTTTCATCTCCCATTCTCTCGCATTTTCCTTGTTTCTGTCCGCTATCGAATCCAGACACCGATCGCTGAAAAATTGTCCATATGGTTTCCCTGACCGTTTCTCACCACAATCTTTTCCATCATATTTAGCCAATGCGCCGCACTTTTCGCACTGCGCAGGGTGCTTTCCATCCACTCTTCCGTGATATATTCCCAGAATCCATCGCTGCAAATCAAAAAGGAAAGCCCGCTTCGCACCCTGATTTTTTCCGAAATATCATAAGAACTCCGTCCCCATTCACTGCCCATCACACGGAGCAGCCGGTTTCGGTCCGGATGGGTGCGGATATCAGACTCTGAAATCTCTCCGCTTTTCACCAGCATCTGCGGTACACTGTGATCCAGCGTTCTCTTGCGGAGCATTCCGTCTTCAAACAGATATAGTCTCGAGTCCCCGATATGCCCCCAAACCGCATTATTTCCTGCGATTATCAAAGCCGTCAGCGTCGTCTTCATCTGAGCCGCGGCATGGCGGACTTTTTGCAGCTCCAAAAGCCTTTTCTGTCCGTTTTCAAACAAATCTGTCAGATAATGTTCATAGGAATCCGACCACTCAAAAAGCTCTGCCCCGTATGCAACAGTCATTTGAGAGGCAACCTCTCCCGCACCATGACCGCCCAGCCCATCCGCGAGCAAAAAGACGCTTGCTTCTTTTTTTTCTTTCATACGAATGCAGTCTTCGTTGTTTTCTCTCTCCCCCTGCCTGCTGAACATCGCATAGGTCATCATACGCTTTTTTTCCTCCATCATCCTTATTCTTTTTCCATGACAAATCCCAGATATCCCGTATAATATTCTGTGACATCGCCGGGTGCATCATTCCAGAACCATCGCGCATTTTGCGGATCAACATTGTACATAATCAGATACTGCTCTACGCCTCCCTCATTGTTTGGTTCTCCGTCCGCCCACTTTTCGTAAGTTTCAAAAAATTCTCCTGTACTCCATTGAAATTCCCCGTTTTCCGCCCTGCTGCCTCCCAGCCACACTGCATACAAAGGTGTTTCATTCTCATTTTCATAATCTCTTAGAAGCTGTTCCACCTTTTTTTGCTCCTCCTCTGAAGTAATCGCCGCCAGATGACCTCCCTGCCGTTCACAGTATTGTCTTGCCTCCTGCCATGTATACGTTCCGCCTATCACCTGGTAGACGGAACCCGATTTTGGCATACTCTCCATCTCTTTCTTCTCCTCCAGCACATACTGCGGATTTGTCACAATCACGTGTTCCGTTCCGTTTTGGAAATTCTCCTCTGTATTGCCTGTATTCTGGATGGCAGGCATACTTTTTTGATTATACCAGAAAACAAGCGCCCCCAAAAAACAGATAATTGCCGTCACAAACAGTATGGCAGAGATATAATCAAAAATTTTTCCGGTTTTGGCTTTATGCGTAAGAGGACGGGTCTGTTCTGTTTCCTGCCTGTCAGTCCATTCTCCGTAATACAACGCCCTTTCCAACTCTTCCATTGTCTGAAAGCGTTCTTCTGCGTAAACCGCCATCCCACGCATCAGCGCCGCCTCTTCCTGCCTGGAAATTTTTACTCCAAGATCATGCGGCTTTTCCAGATGATCTTCCTGACACCGCTCTAAAGCCTCAAGCGGCACTTCCCCTGTGATGCAGCGGTAAATTGTGGCACACAGCCCATAGACATCCGTCCATGAACCTTGCTTTCCGCGGCTTCGATACTGCTCCTCGGGAGCGTATCCCGGCTTTAGCAAAATAGACAGGCTCCTGCCGCCCTCCGGACTCATCTCTCTGGCTCCGCCAAAATCGAGCAGCTTTCTCCTTCCATCCCATAAAAGCATAATATTATCCGGACTGATATCACGGTGAATAACGCCTTTTTTATGTACCTCCTGCAATGCCACAATCAAAGGCTGCATCATGGAAAGCGTCTCCTCCACGCTCAGCCTGCCCTTTTTTTTTAAGTAACTTTTTAAAGTAATGCCAGAGAGATATTCCATCACGATATATGCGGTGTCATTCTCCTCAAAAAAATCTCTGACCTCCACGATTCCCGGGAATCCCTGGAATTTTGCCAGCGTACGCGCTTCCGCCAAAAAACGGTTTCTCCCTTTTTGAAATTCTTCCTGATCGGAAGCTCCTGTGTAGACCTTGTAAGAACCGTTTTTTTCACGGAATGCCGCGCCATTCGGATAATAT
>JAUNTE010000289.1 GCA_030538855.1 Oscillospiraceae bacterium | reverse complement strand
GCGCAGGGCTGGATGATCACCCCGGTGCGCTTCGCCGCATGAAAGAGCAGTTCCCGTTTATGGATCTGGACCGTGTGGGCATTTGGGGAAACTCGGGCGGCGGCTATGCCACTGTGAGTGCCCTGCTCAAATACGGGGATTTGTATAAGGTGGGCGTGGCATCCTCGGGCAACTATGACCAGCGTGTGTACGAAAATTCGTGGACTGAGCGCTATTATGGCCCGTATGACCCAGAGCTTTACCGCCATGGTGATATTACGGCGCTGGCAGAAAAGCTGCGCGGCAAGCTGTTGTTGGCCTGCGGCTGCATGGATGATAATGTGACCATTTGGCAAACCTTCCGCCTGTGCGATGAGTTTACGCGCCATAACCGGGATTATGATCTGATGGTGCTGCCTCGTGTCAACCATAATGTGCCGAGTGATTTATATTTTATGCGGCGCAAGCTGGATTACTTTGTGCAGCATTTGCTGGGCGAAACTCCACCGAAAGAGTTTACCTTCGATTGTATGAAATGAAATGCGGAAGTGCCGCAGGCAGCGCCCCGCCCGAAAGCTGCCGAAAAGAGCGATTCCGACACAGTGGGGCCGCCGTTGGCTTTTGTAAAAATCAGCCTTCGGCGACCCCTTTTTTTGAAAGGAAAAGAAAATGGAAAAGCAATACAAGCTTTTGCGCTGTGGCCGCCTGTATGACGGTGTGACCGCCGAATGGAAAGAAAACCAGAGTATTCTGGTGCGTGGCAGCCGAATTGAGGCCATCGGCACCGAGGTGCCCTGCCCCGAAGACACCGAGATCATTGACCTTACCCGCTATCAGGTGACCCCCGGCATGATCGACGCGCATATGCATATGGATTTTTTTGACTGGCATACCGTGCGTGAGGAAGTGTATGCCAGCAGCGAGGAAGCCAAAACCATTGCCATCATTCGCTGTGCGGGCAAGGCACTGGCGCGCGGCTTTACCACTGTGCGCCATGTGGGTGGTATTACAAGCAATGGCTACGGTGTGCTGGATGTCAAGCGCAGCATTGAAAAAGGATATCTTACCGGCAGCCGCATTGTGGCGGCACCCATGTTTTTATGCAGCCCCGGCAGCCACGGCGACCTTTCGCAGGGATACAGCAAAAACCCCGCACTTTCAGCCGAACTGCAGGCGCACAGAAGCACCGTGGGCAACGGCCCGGATTTCTTTGCGGGGGCCGTGCGCGAGCAGATTAAATACGGCAGCGATTTCATTGCAGGCCATCATCCGCACTGCGCATGAGTGGGGCAAAACTGTTACAGCGCATGTGTATACCAATGAACTGATGCAAAAAATGATCCGGTTTGGCATTGACGGCATGGAGCACGGCTCACTGATGAACGAGGAAACCGCCGCCATCATGGAGGAAAAAGGGCTGTATCTGGTGCCTACCTTTTCGCCATATGAGGAGGCCGTGCATTATGATGCTGAGGCTATCAAGCTGAAACAACCCGAATTCCGCCGCAAGCTGGAATTGTATAAAGACATGCTGCAGGCCGGGCGCGAGGTGATCTGCCGCAGCCATATACGCCTTGGCTACGGCACCGATTTTGTGGCCAATCATCAAAACTATGAGAGTGGCTATGAGTATGAAGCGTGGATGAAGAGTGGAATGCAGCCCTTCCGTGCACTGGAAGCAGCCACCCGCGTGAATGCAGGGATTCTGGGCCTGCAAAGTGAGATCGGCACGCTGGAGGTGGGAAAGATTGCGGATATTGCGGCGTGGAAGCGCGATTTGATGAGCGATGCCAAGGCGCTGCTGGACTGTGCATTTGTGATGAAAGAGGGCAAGGCCTACAGGGCAGAGTCCTGCCTGGAGTGAGCCGTGTTTGCGCAAAATCCCACCCCGGAGCAGCGGTGCCGTGCACTGGAACTTGTGATGGAAATCGGCGCAGCATTGATGGAGAACGGCGCTGAGGTGTTTCGGGTGCAGCAGACAATGTATATCATAGCGCATGCGCTGCACCTGCGTGAGTTTACCGTATATGTGATCGCCAATGGCATTTTTGCCACGGCAGGTACCAACGAGCTTTCGGCGCTGCGGCATATTCCGATCTGCGGAATGCATCTGGGGCGAGTGACGGAACTGAATGCGCTTTCGCGTGATATGGCCGAGGGGCGCGTGGAAAACATTACGCAGGCCGAAATGCGTGTGGCCTTCATACGTGCTATACCTCCCTCACCGCCATGGGCGCAGGTGGCTGCCAGCGGCGCAGGTGCGGCTTTTTTTGCTATGATGTTTGGCGGCACTCTGGCCGATGGCCTTGCCGCTGCTGCGTGTGGATTGTCGCTGGGGTGAAAGGCACAGCATGGCACCGATCTTCGCACGGCTTTTGGGCAGTGCATTGGTGTATCTTCTGGGGCAGAGTCTTGCTGCGGCGTGTGCTGCGGTGCAGCCGGATGCTGCCATTATCGGGGCGTTGCTGGTGCTTACGCCGGGCGTAGCATTCACCAGTGCGGTGCGGGATCTTTTGCATGGCGATTATCTTTCGGGCAGCATTCGCCTAACGGATGCATTTTTAAGCGCAGGTGCAATGGCGTGCGGGGTGTTTGTGAGCTATAAACTGATCGAATGGGGAAGGGCACTGCTGTGAATATTCTGCTGTCTACTCTGTACGCCTCGCTGGGCACACTGTGCTTTGCGGTGCTGTTTCATGTGCCGCAGCGGCACTATATACGCTGCGCCGCTGTGGGCGGTGTTGGGTGGCTGGTGTATCTGCTGGCCATGGCGCTGGGCGCGGGCTGCGTGTGTGCCACGCTGGCCGCCAGCGTACCTTTGGCATTGCTTTCGCGCTGGTACGCCGTAAAAGCACGGGCCCCAGCCACGGTGTTTTTGCTGTGCGGCATTTTTCCGTTGGTGCCGGGCGCAGGCATTTATTACACAGCCTACTATTTTGTTTCAGGGCAAATGGCGCTGTTTTCAGCCAAACTGGCCGAGGTGATTAAGGTAGCGCTGGCGCTTTCGGTAGGCATTGCGGTGGTGCTGAG
>JAUNTE010000288.1 GCA_030538855.1 Oscillospiraceae bacterium | reverse complement strand
TATAATAGAATAGCTGAGAATCGCCGTTTGGCAGGAAGGGGATGAGGCAATGGCGGCCGATAATGACAATAAAGATGAAAAACAAAAACCGGCGCTGCCTGCCGATAAACCGTCGTCTGGAAAAACGGAAGCTTTTACTGAAGAGCAGATACCGGGCATCAAAAGCCCTACGTTTGTACGGGGAGAATGGAAACGGGAGCTTACTTCCGAAGAGATAGAGAAAAAACAAAAACGCAGCGAGGCCGCAAAACGCGCCGCCGAGACCCGCCGCCGGAAGAGGCTGGAGGCGGAAGCCGCCGCGCGCGCGGCGATACCGGAAGATCAGGTTGCGGTGCGGTCGGTAAAAGGCGCTGCGGCAGAGAAACCCTCTGACGAGGGCTGGCAGCCGCAGCAGATAAAATGGGAAGCCCCCGAGAAGCCCTCCGCGCCAAGCGCGCCTGTGCAGGCGGACGCGCCGGAGAAGGCGGAGGTGCCGGTATCCGCGCCGAAAGAGCGGGAAGCGGTGCAAAAAGAGAGAGGGCTGCCGCCCACCGACCCCGCGCTGAAAAAGGCCAAAGAAAAGATCTTAGCTGCCGCCGCTGAAAAAGAAGTGCGTCCTTCTTCGACGAAGGTGCCGCATCAAACAAAAGCGCCTGCCCCAAAGCCGCAGGCTGAAAAAGCGGCGGGGCCGGTAAAGCAAACGGGAGAAAAAGCCCAGACGCACCGGCCGCTGAAAAAGCGGGACGAGCCCGCTGCTTCAGCGGCAGAGGCCGGGGAGGCAAAGCGGCAGGCAGAAATGCCGCAGGCCCCTGCGCCCGCAGCCGGGGCTGAAAATAAAAAAGAAGAACGGAACCGGCAAAGTGAGCCTTCAGCGGCGCAGGTGTTTTTCAAAAAAGCGGGGGCTGTATGCGCGGCCGCCGGGAAAAAGACCGCTTCTGCCTGCCGGACGGGGGCAAAAAAAGCCGCTGCCGTATGCAGAAAAGCGGGAAAAGCATGTGCGGCCGCAGGAAGAAAGCTGGCGGCAGCCTGCCGCGTTGGGGGCAAAAAAGCCGCCGTCCTATGCAAAAAAGCCGGACAGGCCATTGCCCGGGGGTGGCGGGCCTTTTTGAAAAAGGCCGGGCCGTGGTGCAAACGGTTTGGCCGCGGGTGCCGTAAAGGCTACCGTTTTATCCGACTGAAGCTTCACCCCCTTATGGTAAAGCTGGGTGCGGTTTTTTATAGGATCGGTTTTCATACAGAATATATACTGGTACTGTGCGGGCGCTGGATAAAGAAAGAACTGCTGAAGACCTGGCGCTTTATATGGAAGCTGCTTGTCTATGCGGCAAAACCCTTCGCCGCTTTTTTCAAAGGAGCATGGGAGACGGTCAGCGCCCCGTTCATCCGGCTGTACAGCGGTTTTGCCGGTATGGTGCGGGCCTATCGGGAAGCGCGTCCTCTCGGACGCCGCAAAGCCTGGGCCGAGGCTCTGAAACACGTTGGCCGGGGCATCCGCAGTTATCATCATCTGATGAGCAACCTGCTGATGTGGGGGGTGGCCGTGGCCGCGTTGGCGGTATTTATCACCACGGTTTACGTCACGCTGAACCAGCAGTATATCCTGCAGGTGATGGTGGACGGCAAGAGCGTAGGTTTTGTAAAGAGTGAAGAGGTTTTTGACAAAGCCTATGAAAACGTACAGGGCCAGATCGTTTATACCCGGGACGACGATGAAAAGTGGAACATCCAGCCAGTGTATCATCTGGTGCGGCAGGGAGATATCGCCGTTTCTAACGAGGTGGACGTTACCGAATCTATTTTAAGAAATTCGGGCGAAGAGCTGAGCGAGGCGTTTGGCCTGTATATCGACGGCGCTTTTTATGGCGCCGTGAAGGACGCCGCCGCCATCAACGCCACGCTGGAGGAGCTGAAAGGCCCTTATCAGGCCCAGTATCCCGGTGCATCCATCCAGTTTGTACAGGATGTACAGCTCAAGAACGGGCTGTATTTGACCAAAAGCCTTGCGGACGAGCGGCAGCTGTGTGATATGCTGGCGAGCGAGACGGAGGGCACCGGCGTTTATATCATCCAAAAGGGAGACACCCTCTCAGGTATTGGGGGGATGTACGGCGTTTCACAGAGCGAGCTTTTCCGCCTGAACCCGCAGCTTGAAAACGGCGAAGCCACCTATTACCCCGGCGATCAGCTGGTGGTGTCGATGGCCAAGCATTTTCTGCAGGTAAAGGCCGTGGTCACCAGTATCGAGGAGGAGTCCATCCCTTATACGACGCAGGCGACGGAAAACAGCGAAAAGATGTGGAATGTTTTCAATGTTTTGCAGGAGGGCGAAAACGGAGCCAAGAATGTGACCTACCAGCGTACCTATATAGACGGCAACATGACCGAAGAGGTAAAGCTGGAGGAGGTCGTCATCAGAGAGCCCGTCACCCGCATTACGGAAAAAGGTACCAAGACCCCCGACAACAAACCCATCGTTACGGGCAACGGATGGATATTCCCCGTGCCCAGCAATCACGGGTTGTCGCGCGGGTTCAGCGGCGGCCACCCCGCATTGGATATTCAGGCCTCTTATGGCTCGCCCATTGTGGCGTCACGGGGAGGCGTGGTGGTAAAGGCCACCTTTACGTCGGCGGGTTACGGCTGGCATGTGGCCATCGACCATGGAGACGGGTATTACTCGCTGTATGCGCACTGTTCGGCACTGGCGGTTGCGCCGGGACAATCGGTGAGCCAGGGCGATGTGATCGGCTATGTGGGGTCTACAGGCTGGTCGACCGGAAACCACTGTCACTTTGAGATCCGTATCGGCAGCCTTGGAGGAAACTATAGAGGCTGTGTAGACCCGGCGCCTTATGTGATGTAAAGATAACTGATAAAAGCTTCCGGCTATAAACAAAGCCGGAAGCTTTTTTTGTAGAAGAAAAGCACCGGCAGTGCCGGTGGTTTCAAAAAGCTTTCGCTATACCCCAAAAAATATCCGAACGAAGTGAGAAACTGTTAAAAATCGGTAGAAAAATAAAAGTGGGCATTGCAATGGCAAACAGGGGGACACCTTATCGCT
>JAUNTE010000287.1 GCA_030538855.1 Oscillospiraceae bacterium | reverse complement strand
TCACGGCGCTGTTTTGAAGAAAGGTTTCCCGGTCAACCTCGCCGCGCAGATATTCTCCGCTGACTTTGAAATATCTCTCCAGCGCGACCATCGCTTTTGAGTTGGGTTCTCGGAGGCCGTTTTCATAGCTGCGGATTGCGGTTTCCTTTAGGTTGGTTTCGTTTGCTAATTGTGCTTGTGTTAGCCCTTTTGCCTTGCGAAGTTCCTTGATCCGCTGGGCCATGACCGGCTTTTCTTTCATTTTGGCATCCCTCCATTTATGAGGATAGCAAAAATATATCCAAATGTAAATAAAAATTTGGTTATGGTTACTTGACATTAGCGATTGTCGATGATATATTTAACATAAAGTTATCAAATGACAATATAAAGGAGGGGCAAAATGCTTTTAAAGGTAAACACGACCGCACTGCAGCGCCAGCGCGAACAGGCCCAAATGACTCCCTACCGGTTGGCAGTGAAGGCGGGCCTTCCGGTAAATGCGATTTACCGTCTGGAGGACGGCACCACCAAAATGACAAACCACCTGCGGGCCAGAGAGATCGCAAAGGCCCTGCACTGCAATATCGAGGCCATTTTCAGCGGGACAAAAGGGGCCTGAACCCTGAAGGCAAAAATCATCGCGCGGATGAAAAACAGCCGGGCGCAGGGCGCGGCGTTCTGCGCCGTTAGCCCGTCAGGCCATGTGTCGTTTCGATTTACGCGCCCGGCGTAAAAAAATACCATGCCGGTAAACGGGTACGGTATTTGCGGGAAAAAGAAAAAGCAACAGGACGGCGGCGCCCTATTGCTCTTCTACGTCTTTTTTCAGTTGTTCATTTTTTACGGCCTCAAGGCCCAAACGGATAAGCGCTATGGTTGCTTGATTACGGGTTTGATAGCGGTGTTCAAAGCGAAAATCTTCCACTTCTTTAAACAGTTCATCATCCAATGTAATAGAATATCTTGGTTTTTCAGTTGCCATCCTCTCACCTCTGAGTTTTATTTTATCGTCCGTGGACCAAATAAGCAAGAGGTAAAAAAATTGAGATTCATATTGACAAATGAACCACTATCATAACCAGAGAACCACCACATCACTTTGCAAGGGGGAAAGACCTGTGGGCACAACCGGCAAAAACTTTATATTCACTGTTCCGCAAGATATTGAAACCGATGCAGCAAATATAAGAAAAAATGAATTTTACGGCAAATCCACCCCGGAGCTGTACAAATATTTGATCTGTAAAGGTTTGGATATTGTGAAACAGCGGAAAAGCGGAAAGAAAAATGAAGCGCCGCGTATCCGCAAAAATAAAAACAGCGGCTGAAGCGCAGCGGCCCCTTATTTACAGATTTATAAGAGGAAAACAGTACAAACACCGCCGGCAAAGTATCCCGTACCGCAGACGTACCTTTTATTTCGGCAAAAGGGGCTTTAACGCAATATCGCTTTTGATAGCGGTACTTTTAAAGAGGCAGAGGGCGTAAAACGCGGAAAAGAACTTAGGGATTACCTCGGCCGGAGTAAGGATATGCCGGTAAAAAGCGCGCCCACAAAAAACGTCCGCTTTTGTTTTTTGGCGGCGTTAGCCAAAAGAAAAAACGCTGCATGCGATTTCTTTTGATAAAATGAAATCAGGGTGATATACATTGTCTGTAATACCGACAGTCAATGTCGTCTTCTCAACCATAATGCTGCTTGCTATAATAATGGAAAATAATGGAGATTAGGCGAATAAAATGATGCACAAGCAGTTTACCCTGCGTTTTGACGACGCCGTTTACGCCAAGATAAAGCAGATCGCAAAAGCGGAAACACGCAGCGTTTCCAACCTCATCCAACATTTGTGTCAGCTGAAAATTCAGGAGTATGAGCGTGAGCACGGCAGGCTGGACGTAAGCGAGGAAGAGCTTTCAGACCTGTGAGGGCCTGCCCCGGCTGCTTGATGAAACCAAATACGGACGCTTTTTTGCGCTGTTTTTTAAAGGAGAGAGACCCTTATGAATGTGCTGACACCTTATAAGCAGGTGGCGGGCGTGCCTTTTGGCCTGTCGCCGGAGGAGGCCGAAAAGCTGGTGGGGCCGCCTGAAAGGCGTGTTTTTCAAAAGCCGTTTTTAAAAGAGCTGCGAAGCAACGGCTCGATTTTTTATTATCAGGACGGCCGTTTGGTGTGTATGGATTTTGCCAGTTTAGAAAGTATCGGCGGAAATGAGACCGACCTTTCGATGTATACCCTTGCGCGCCTGATCGTCCGCGCGCAGGAGCGCCGCGAAAAACAGCGGCCGCGCCATACCAAAGAGGACGATTTTATCATGATGGCCCAGCAGGGCATGGTCATATATCTGCAAAAAACTACGGGAAACCCCTGTGAAGGCGGGGTACCCACCCTGCGCCACCGCATTGCCTTTTACAGCAAAGACGTTTATCTGGATGTGCAGATAGAACACTTTTTAAAAGCGGGTATGAAATGATCGCCGCGTCCTCTTTTTTCTCTGGGGCGGGGGGCGGCGCAGACTGCGCCGTCCCTTTGCCCCACCAAAAAAGATGTTGATACCCCCTCTGTACAGAGGCAGCCGCCGCAGAAGGTGAGGATAAGGGCAGACGCCCCCGGCCCGCCGTAGGCACCCGCGCCGTATATACCGCTGTTTTAAACCGGCGGCGCGCCTTGGCGGGTAAGCAGAAATATTTTTCGCACGTTCCTCAATTCCCCAAAAGGACGCTTGAAACGTCCTTTTGGGGAATTGTTTTTTGTGCGGGGTTTTATTATAAAGGCGTTTCAGCGAGGAAGCCTGAGGGGAAAGGGCGGCCCTGAAAATAAAAGCTGTGAAAAGCCCCGGCGTCTTTAGACGCCGGGGGATACCGTTTGTATGTTCCGCCTTTAGTTCTGCCCGGGGTGGGACAGAGAGACATACAGCCGTGTGCGTATATATGGAGATTTTGATCCGCCGCGCCCCATGGGGGGCGCGACGGGACGGGACAACGCTGCTCCATCCATGAGGGTTACATATTTCAACCCACGTACTGCGTCGGGTTGGCCGTGCAGCGATTTCAATCTACGAGCC
>JAUNTE010000286.1 GCA_030538855.1 Oscillospiraceae bacterium | reverse complement strand
GTGTATAATACTTATGACACCAATGAAAACCTCTACGCCAAGCTGAAAACCGGCGGGGCCAATTATGACGTGATCATCCCTTCGGATTATATGATCGGTAAAATGATCAAAGAGGATATGCTGGAACCGTTGGATTTCGCCAATATCCCGAACTATTCCATGATCGGCAGCGCATATAAAAATATGCCTTATGACCCGCAGAACGCTTACAGCGTCCCCTACACCTGGGGCGTTGTGGGGATCATTTATAATACCACCATGGTGGATACTACGGTGGACAGCTGGGACATTATGTGGGATGAAGCCTATAAAGGCCAGATATTGATGTTCAACAACAGCCGCGACGCCTTCGCCATCGCGGCAAAAAAAGCTGGGCTCTCGATGAACCCCACTACGGTGGAGGATGTAAAGGCGATGGCGGAGCTTTTGAAAAAGCAAAAGCCGCTGGTACAGAGCTATGTGATGGACGAGATATTTGATAAGATGGAGGGCGGAGAAGCGGCCATCGCCCCTTATTATGCGGGCGACGCCATCACCATGATCGGCGAAAACCCCGATCTTGCCTTTGCCATTCCCAAAGAAGGCACCAACTATTTTGTTGACGCCATGTGCATCCCCAAAGGCTGTAAAAATAAAGAGGCGGCCGAAATGTTCATCAATTTTATGTGTGAGACCGAGGTTGCCCTGGCGAACAATGAGTTTATTGGATATTCGACCCCGCAGACGGAGGCGGCAAAACTACTGCCTGAGGAGCTGCAGAACAGCCCTATTGCTTATCCCAGCGCCGAGGTATTGGCGAACACCGAGACTATGGTGGTGTTGTCTGACGAGATCAATGCGGCGATGGACAAGGAGTGGAGCAATATCCGCAGTTTTGATGAAGGAAAGAATCTATATTTTCTGCCCTTGATTTTGCTGGTTGCGGTTTGTGTGATCGCGTTATGCGTCTGGAGAAAAAAAGTGAAAAAAGAGCGCAATAACTATTGACTTCGCGGTTTTACTGCAATTAAATAGAACTACCGTATTACGGCTTGAACCGTGCAGAGAGCTGCCTCATGAGAGGCGGCTTTCTTGCTTAAAAGGAGGAGGAGAATGAAAAAACGTCTGACGGCTTTATGCCTTGTGTGGATGCTGGCCGTGGCCTTTGCGCTGCCGGCCTTTGCCTATACCGATGTAAAAGTGGAAGAGGGTTACGATTATGGGCGTTTTCGTGATGATAATATCACCTTGAACGTCTATAACTGGGGCATTTATATCTCCGAGGGAGAAGACCTTCTGGAGGTGAACAAGGCCTTTGAGGAATTGACAGGGATCCATATCCACTACACCACCTACGATACTAATGAGACGATGTACGCCAAGATAAAAAGCGGCGGCGCCAATTATGACGTTGTTTTTCCTTCAGATTATATGGTGAGCAAAATGAGCGGTGAGGGGCTGCTGGCAAAATTGAATTTTGAAAACATCCCCAATTTCGCTATGATTGGAGATAGCTATAAAAGTTTGCCCTATGACCCGGACAATCAATACAGCGTGCCGTATACATGGGGGCTGGTGGGGCTGGCCTATAACAAAACCATGGTGGACGAAGCGGACCTTGCCCAGGGCTGGCGCATTTTATGGGATGAAAAATATGCAGGGCAGATACTGATGTTTAATAACAGCCGCGACGCCTTTGCCATTGCCGCCCGGGTGCTGGGGTATCCTATCAATCCTGAAAATGTACAGCAGATACAGGAGGAAGCCGAACTTTTAAAACAGCAGAAACATTTGGTGCAGGCCTATGTGATGGACGAAGTATTTGATAAAATGGAGGGCGGAGAAGCCGCGCTGGCTGCCTATTACGCGGGCGACGGGGTATTGATGCACAATGAAAACCCCGATATTGAGATGTTTATTCCGCCTGAGGGTACCAATTACTATGTGGATGCCGCCTGTATTTTAAACACAAGCGCCAATAAAGAAGCGGCAGAAATGTATTTGAACTTTTTGTGTGAGACCGAGGTGGCGCTGGCTAATTGTGAGTATATTGCCTATTCAACGCCGCAAAAAAACGCTGAGGCTTTGCTGCCGGAAGAGCTGCGCGAAAGCCCGCTGTTATATCCTTCAAGCGATGTTATGGCAAACGCAGACCCGTTTGTAAACCTGCCTGAACAGCTGAATTTAGAGATGGATAAAGCGTGGAGTGAGATCAGAAGCTATGAGCAGGACGGATGGTATATCGCGGCGGTGGCCATACTGGCGGCAGCTGCGGCCATAACCATTTTGTATCTGCGCCGCCGTAAAAAAAAGAAAATAGAAAATTATGAATAAAATACCCTGTCGGTAAAAGCCGGGGAGAAGAAACGTCCGTGGGGCGCAGGTGCTGCCTGTACCCCACGGACGCTTTTATTGTTGTAAGAGGCCCCCGGCTGTGTCGGAGGGGCGAAAAAGCTTTCGCGTTCAGTAGAAAAAATAGAAAGTAAAAACAGAAAATACACACGCAATTAGAGATAAGAACAAATTGAATAGAAGTGAATGTGAAGAAAGTCAATCAGAGGCTAAGGTAAGGGTATAAGCTATGAAAGTTGAGATAGCAAGGATTCTCCATCTGAAATTGCCTGTCGGATGTGAACCTTTGCAGGCGTCGTTCATCGTATGCGCCTTTGTCGTACATGCCTTGAAGAGGCTGGCAGGTTCTATAGGGATTTACCCGTATAAGAAGGCACACCCGATGCGCTGGTGAGCTCCTGTTGCTGCGCAATAAAAAATAAACGAGAATAAATGACGCTGCGGGAGGGATCATGTTTGTTTTTGTGGTTTTGAGACGTGCGTTTGGAAAAGCACCCTGTTTTACAATAAAAATAGTTGATCTCAATGGCCTTGCCCCCGCTGCTGAAGCGGCAAGCAGGCGAAATGGTAAAAAACAGCTTATATCAGAAGTGACAGTCAAGCTGTCAAATCTCATTTTTATAATACCGTACGATGAATTCCGCCATGCTTTTTGCTACGGGTTCCCAACAGCATTTGTCGCCGATACACTCATGTTCCCAAATGTAAATTGCAGTTTCATCAGG
>JAUNTE010000024.1 GCA_030538855.1 Oscillospiraceae bacterium | reverse complement strand
CGCTACACACGCGTTATGCGGGGCGCGGCAAAGCTTTTCAAGACGCTTGCGTCAAATCTGTTTTATTGCGAAGTATGAACGCGAGGGGGAATAACAAAACAGGCCGGTTGCCGCACGGCTTTATGTAACCTGCTATTTGCGGGCGCGAGACCGTAAAAAGCCGCCGGTGGCTATGGCCCCACCGGCGGCTTTCACTTTGTGTTTAACAGGGCCCGCCGGCTGGGCAAGTGGATATTGCGGGCCAAAATAAAATGTACGGGAACAGGGAAGCCGCCGTTTTGCACGATGCGCAAAGCGGCGGCTTTTTGTATAAAACAGCTGGGGTACAGATATAAAAAAGGCGTTATGGACGGCGGTATATACAGGCCGGTGCGGCGACAGAAAGCGTTTTTTGGTTTGGGGTGCGGCATTTTTTGCATGATGAAGCCTCAGGCAGGGTAAGCCTTGACAGCTTTTCAAAAAAGCGGCCCGTGTATCCAGCGGTTCTTGGCATTTTTACAGACCGTAATAAACATCCACGGATAAAACGCGTGGCATTTGGGATACGGGCAAAGCCCTTAGGTCCCTCGCCTGCGCGTTAAACATGTAAGCACGGTTTGCCAGCCGCGTGGGGATCGTTTCTTGCCGCCTCCTGAACGTGCCGCGCATTTATCGCAAGCTGCCCGCCCATCTCATCTTCTTTCCGTTGCTTCTTCCTATACGCTGCAATTTTTTTGTGTGGGATAAACGATTGCTGTCCTTCAGACTTATTTTGCATGTCCTCCTTTTGCATTTCTTACCACACTGGGCAGGCCGCGCTTTTATGACAGCAAAAGAGTTTTTATTTCTTCTTCATCGCTTGAGCGCTTTTGAACCACACCTCTAATATGTGGTTTTTCGTTACAAAAAAGGCCCTGTACCATTTGGAATGGGACAGGGTCTTGAAGAAGTTTTTTGCGGAGGGTACCGGCGACGGCCCTTTATTGTGCCAGTTGGGCAGGCGGCGTTTACCGCCGTTTTAGGGCGGGGCCGGAGAACACACGCAGAACAGTGCAAAAGAGGAAATTAACATACGGCGGCAGACCGGCTGAAAAGCCCTATATGCCGAACAGTTAAACCGACCAACGCCGCCGCTGATAGCGAAGCCCGGTGTTTTTGCGCAGCAGGGCGCTTAAAGCCTCCTGCTCTTCTTTAGTAATATTGTGCTTTGGTACGATAGAACAGATGCGTGGGTCAGGATATAAAAGAAATTGAGAATTGGTTTCAAGCACCTGCTGAAAACGGTCGTATCCGCATTGGCCGCTGGCGTTCATCACCTGGCTGTCGATCTCGACCAATACTTCGCCAAAGCGGATGGTGTCATATTTTTCAAACGTGCCGTCGGTATCCTGCTTTACCCGGCGGTAAAGCCGCCACTCTACCCTGATCACCAATACGGCGGCAAGAAACAGCAGCGTGCCAAAAAAGCCCGTGAAAAAAAGCGGCAGAGAAAAGCCGGTTTGTACCGTCCCCCATAAAACGCCCACCAGCAAGGCGCAGATAAAAGCGACGGGGATAAAAAACGCTTTTTTAAAATACAGGGTAAAATAGAGAAAACGGCGGTAATCCTGTTTGGTAAGACGGGTCTCAACAGTGACGATGGGTTGAAAAACGGATTCGTTTTGCGGCATGGGCGTCGGCCCCTTTCCTCATAAGATGTCTGTTTCAGTATAACAAAAGCGGACGGGCTGTGCAAGCGGCAGATAAAGACGCGGGCCCGCGGGAGGCATAAAAGTTTCGTTTGCGGGCCACCGCTCGCTTTATGGGGGGCGGGAATGTAAAAAGGCATCCTCCAAAAGGATGTGCCGCACAGAGCCGCCCCTGCCGAAGAGGGCAAAGCCCCTTTTGGGTAAGCCGCCTGAGGCGGCATTCCGCCTTTATAAAACGCGGGGAAGGGGCGCGGCGGCTTTTTGTAAGAGCCTCCCCGGCAATGCCGGGGAGTATGAAAAAAGCTTTAGCGTTCAGTAGAAAAATAGAAAGGGGGAACAGGAAATGCACGCGCAATCATGGTATGAAAAACAAATTAAATGGAAGTGAACACACAAGGAAGGCCAACCGGAAGGTAGGGTAAGGGTATGAGCGATGAAAGCTGATATAGCAAGGTTCACCTATCCGAAATTGCCAGCACGATGTGAACCTTAGAAAACTTAGCAAGCGCCGTTTGTAATATGCGCCTTGAGACGCTGCAAATTCCATAGGGCTTTGCCCGAATAAGAAGACCCACCAGCTATGCTTGGGGGCCCTGTTTTGCTTTTCTCACAGGGCGTTTTGGCCCGCCGTGCAAAGCCGCTTTGGCGGCGTGGGCTTTCTCTGCCCGCGCTTGCGAAAGGCCGAAGTGTGTGATAGGATAAAAAGAAAAATAGCGCGGCAGAGGGAAAACAAAGCTTTTGCGCTGCCGCGAAGCAGTTAAAAGGCTTTGTACCGTTTTAGCAGCCGGGCGCGGACGGGAAAAAGCGGCTGTCTGAGGCGCTGCCCTCTTTACAGGCCGTGCGCTGCGCTTGCGAATGACGAAAGAGAGAGGATTGCGCGGCCCGCCCGGCGGGAAACGAGGCTTTTAAAGGCCCTCGGTTTTATACCCCACCGTGCGAAAAAAGCTTTGGTTTATCTGCGGGGCGCGTATAAAAGCCCCGGGCCGGATACCTTGGCCCCGCTGTTTGTCATAAGCGGATACCGCGGCGTGGGACAAGCCTGAGAAAAGGACTGAGGTGGAAGGGCGCTTTTACTGCCCGCACTGCGCAGGCCGGCACAGCCCCTGCGCGGCTGGTAATGGTAAAAAACTTTGGGCGCCGCGTGAAAGGCTTTTTGATATTAAAACCCAAGCGTGCCTTTTGCAAAGCGCGTCAGAGAAAAACGTTAGGGCCTTGGACTGTGTTTTTATTGTAGAAGAAAATCACCGGCAGTGCCGGTGGTTTCAAAGCTTTCGCTATGCTCCCCAAAAATATCCGAACGAAATGAGGAACTGTTAAAAATCAATAGAGAAATAAAAGTGGGCATTGCAATGGCAAACAGGGGAACACATTATCGCTATTTTAATAGCAGGAGGGCACTCTATTCAAGCGAAAGGGATATGATGAGCCTGTAGGCTCCGCTGGTAACAAGCCCCAAAGGGGCTTGCGCAAACCACCGGCACGGCCGCTGGTTATGATTTTAACGGCCTCGCCCCGCCGCTGTTGCGGCAGCCAGGTGAATAACTTAAAATAGCCTTTGTTTCGCTGTGGCTGTTTTTTATTGCGAAGCAGGGCGTTTTTCTAAGTGCACGTTGCACAACAAAAAATAAACATGATGCCCCAGCCGCGGCGCCATTTATTCCCGGCGGTTTTTTATTGAAGAGGGTAAAACCAAAGCGTTCAAAGAGGCAGAGGCAAATATAGATGTTACTTTCCCAGCTGTGCGTTTTTCTGTTTTCTGCCGGTTTTATCGCCCGGAGGGAAACCGGGAACAAAAGCTTTGACGCGGCAAAACGAAATTTTATGGCCCCGGGCGCGGCGTTTGTTTGCTTTTGGCTGCGTTGCTTGCCGCGCTGTTTTTGCAGCGGGGGGGCAAACAGGCTCCGCCGTTTTTTCGGCTGCGGTGCGGCGGCCTATGGAGCATTTTTTGTAATAGCAGAGGAAAAGCGGGATGGAAAGAAAGGAGCGCGGAGCATGAAATACGCGCAGGTGGAGGAGGGCGTTTTTTGGAACGGCCCAACCGGTTTACGGCCTTTGTGCGGCTGAGAGGGGAAAAAACGCTGTGCCATGTAAAAAATACCGGACGCTGCCGCGAACTGCTGACGCCGGGGGCACGGGTATATTGCGCCAAGGCGGAAAATGCCGCCAGAAAAACAGCGTGGGATGTGGTGACGGTGGAGAAAGAAGGCCGCCTGTTCAACCTGGACAGCGCCGCCCCCAACCGTGCGGTGAAGGAATGGCTTGCTTTGGGGGATTTTTTGCCCGAACCGGCCCAGTGCCGCCCGGAAGCGGTTTACCGGGATTCCCGTTTCGACTTTTACCTTGAGACCCGGACGTCGGGGCATTATCTTGAGGTGAAAGGGGTGACGCTGGAGGAAGATGGCGCTGCGCTTTTTCCCGATGCGCCCACCCTGCGCGGCCTGAAGCATATCGAGGGGCTGACGGCCTGCCTGAAAGAAGGCTTTGGGGCGCATCTGCTGTTTGTGATACAATTTGAGGGCGCGCGGGGGTTCAGGCCTAATACCGCGGCGCAGCCCGCCTTTGCCGACGCGCTGAAAAGGGCGCGGACGGCGGGGGTACAGCTGCGCGCCATGGGGTGCCGGGTATGGCCGGACGGTATGGAACTGCAAAAACCGGTGGAGGTGTGGTTATGAGGCTGGATGCGGCGATCTGCTGTCTCAGCGCAAAATATGTACATGCGTCGCTGGCGCCGTGGTGTCTGCTGGCGGGGGTGAGGGCGTATGCCCCGGGGCTTCGGGTAAAAGTGGTGGAGAGTACCGTCAACCGCCCGCTGGAAGAGACGGCGAAGACGCTGGAGGCTTTGGCCCCGCGCGCTGTAGCCTTTTGCTGTTATATCTGGAATATCGGCGCACTGAAAAAGCTGCTGCCGGAGGTACGCCGCCGCCTGCCTGGGGCGGCCATCGTGCTGGGCGGCCCTGAAGTGAGCTACCGCCCTGTAGAGGCTTTGGCCGAGCTGCCCGAGGCCGATTACATTTTGTGCGGAGAAGGCGAAAAGCCTTTTCCTCTTTTTTTAAAGGCCCTGCGCGGAGAAGGGGCGTTTTCAGAGGTACCGGGCCTTTGCGCCAAGGGAGACAGTACGGCCCCCACGCCTTATATTGGAGAAGACGAGCCGCCCAGCCCCTATACGCGGGAATATTTTGAGGCGCTGGGCGGACGGATCGCTTATCTTGAAACCAGCCGCGGCTGCCCTTACCGCTGCGCTTTCTGCCTGTCAGGCCGGTGCGGTGGGGTACGGTTTTTTTCTTTACAGCGGGCAAAAAGCGAGATGCTGGCGCTGGCGCAGAGCGGCGCGCAGACGGTAAAGCTGGTAGACCGTACCTTTAACTGCAACCGGGCGCGGGCAAAAGAGCTTTGGCGGTTTGTGATAGACCAGCAGGGAAAAGGCGTACCGCCCGGTGTGTGTTTTCATTTTGAAATTGCGGGCGACATCCTGGATGAGGAGAGCATTGAGATTTTAAATGCCGCGCCCCCGGGCAGTATCCAGCTTGAGATCGGTATGCAGAGCTTTTATCCCCCCACGCTGGAAGCGGTGCGCCGCCGTACCGACTGTGCCCGCCTGTGCGAGAATATCCGCCGGTTGGTAAAGCCCGGCAACCTGCATATTCATATAGACCTGATCGCGGGGTTACCCTATGAAGGGCTGGCAGAGTTTCGGGAGAGTTTTGACACAGGCTATCAGCTGGGCTCACACATGCTGCAGCTGGGCTTTTTAAAGCTGCTGCCGGGCAGTGAGCTGCGTGAGAAAGCAGAGGAATATGGGCTGGAATATGAACAGGAGGCCCCCTATGAAGTGACCCGCACCCGCTGGCTGGACGAAACGGAACTGGCGCTGCTGCATGGGGTGGAGGCGGCGGCAGAACGGCTTTGCAACAGCGGTCGTTTTCTGCGTACTTTGACGTATGTGCTGGGGCAAAGCGGCCTTTCGCCCTTTTGTTTGTTTGAGGGACTGGCCAAAGCGGCGGGCTGTGCGGCGGGCGTTTCATTAGACGCCTATACCGCGTTGGCAAAAAGTTATTTTGAGACGCTGCCCGGGGTAGAGCCGGAGCGCCTGCGGGACGAACTTGTACTGGACAGGCTTGCCAGCGCACCGGGGGGACGGCTGCCGCCCTGTCTTTATAAAAAAGACCCCCGCCTGAAAAAGGCGGCCCTTTGGCTGCAGGCGGGCGCGTGGCCGAGAAAGCGCGGAATGATGCGGGGCATAGCCCTTTTGTACGGGCGCGGGGCGTTGGCCGCGGTGGATTATGACCCCGCGCTGCGAAACCCGGTAACAGGCCGGTGGCCGGTAAAACTATTTACAGGAGAAGAGATATATGACGTATAAACTGCTGGCCCTTGATTTGGACGGTACCCTGACCAACCGGCAAAAGGAGATTACTGCGCGCACGCTTGCAGTGCTGCTGCGGGCGCAGGAAAAAGGCCTGCGCGTGGCCCTTGCCAGCGGCCGGCCGGAGCAGGGCGTGCTGCCGCTGGCCCGCGCCCTGCGGCTGGAGCGGTACGGCGGCTTTACCGCTGCCTTTAACGGCGGTAAAATCGTCGATCTGTCTACCGGAGAAACCGTTTTTCAAGAGACCCTTTCACCTGAAATACTGCCCCGGCTTTACCGTTTTGCCAAAACGCACAAGGCCGCGCTGGTGACTTATGACGCGTGTATCGTGACGGAAGACGAGCCGGACGCCTATCTGGAACTGGAGGCCAGGATCAACCGGATGAACATCCGTCGGGTGGAAAACTTTTTGGATTACGTCTCTTTCCCGGTGACCAAGTGCCTGCTGATGGGAGAACCTGAAAAAATGGCGTTGCTGGAGGGCGCGCTGCGGCGCGAGCTGGGCGACGGGGCGAACGTGTTCCGTTCAGAGCCGTTTTTTCTTGAGGTGATGCCGCCCCGCGTGGATAAGGCGTATTCGCTTTCAAAGCTGCTGTGCTATCTTGGGCTGCGGCGAAAAGAGCTTTGCGCCGTGGGCGACGGGTTTAACGACCTCACCATGCTGCAGTACGCAGGCCTGGGCGCGGCGATGAAAAACGCCCAGCCCGCGGTAAAAAAAGCGGCTGATTATGTCACCCGGCATGATAACGACCATGACGGCGTTGCCGAGGTGGTGGAAAAATTTATTTTGCCCTGACCCCACGGCCGCCCGGCCTTATTGGAGGTAAAACCTTCCGGCACAGAAAAAAGCGGATGGGACGGCCTGTATAAAACCGCCGCTTTATACCACGCGCCAGAAGAGGAAGAAGCCGCGGCTGCGCCGCGGTAAAAAACTTTGCCGTGTACCGTACCGGGCCGGGCAAAGCGCCGGTTTTTTTACCGTAAGCAATCAGCTGAATCATTCGTCATAATGTACAAAATAAAGGCAATCGCCATTTTATGACGATTGCCCCGTATATCATAATTTAGTCAGCTTCTTTTTCAAATATAACCTGATAGCAATTAGCGCCGTATACTCCACTTTTCTCATTAAAAGGAATGACAACTTGTTTCAATCTCCAACCATTTTCAGCTTCAGCAATTATAATTCGTTTACATTCTTTAAACGTATCTCCTGCTTTGTCTTTCAATCCTTTTTTGGCCATAACCTCTACAAATTTGTATGCATACCTTTTCATATGACACTTCCTGCAACTTTTGATCCTATCATACCGCAATATCGATTTGTACACAAGAACACCTTTGTAAAATTGACGGAGTTGTTAACTGCAACAATTCTCAGAAAAGGGCAAAGCGCCGCCTTATAGTGACAAGCGGTGCGGTTTGTGCTAAAATATAATAATAGAAAGCTGTAAAATGGCTGCAGACGTTTCCCCGGACAAGCCGTATTTGCCGCTTTGAACAAAATGATAAAAAGCGGCGTCTATGCCGCACGATCAGGATTTGGAGACAGAGATGGAAGAGACGATCAAAACATTTGAAGAACTGCCCCTTTCGCCCGAGATGAAAAGGGCCGTGCGTGAAATGGGCTTTACCGAGATGACCGAGGTGCAGGCAAAGGCAATCATGCCGGGGCTGGAGGGACGGGACATTATTGGCAAAGCGCCCACCGGCACCGGAAAAACCTGCGCCTTCGGCATCCCTATCATTGAACGGCTGGAGGAGGACAAAAAACCGCAGGCCGTCATTTTGGCCCCTACGCGTGAGCTGGCTATCCAGATCACCGAGGAGCTGGAGCGGCTGGCGGCATATAAAGAGGACGTACGTATCGTCTGTGTTTACGGCGGTCAGAATATACAAAAGCAGATTGACAGCCTGAAAAAGGGCGCGCAGATCGTGGTGGCCACCCCTGGCCGCCTGCTGGACCATACCCAGCGCCGCACCATTGACCTTTCGGCTGTGCGCACCGTTGTACTGGACGAAGCCGACGAGATGCTGGATATGGGCTTTTACAAAGATGTGCGCCGTATTCTTGACAGCCTGAAAAACAAAAAACAGGTGTGGATGTTCAGCGCTACCACCAGCCGCGAGGTGATGGATATCGGCTGGCTGTATCAGCGGGACGCGGTGGAGATCACGGTGTTGCCGGTAGAGAAAAGTATGCCGAAGATCGAGCAGTTCAGCGTTTCTACCACAGGGCGCAACAAATTGGCGGATCTGACCCAGATCATCGTGAGCAAGGGGTATAAACGGGTGATGGTGTTCTGCAACACCAAATTTACCACTTCGATGCTGTGCGACCAGCTGTGCCAGCACAATTTTTCAGCCGACTGCCTGCATGGGGACATGACCCAGAAAGAACGCAACAAGATCATGCAGGATTTTCGGGCGGGGAAATTCAGCATTTTGGTGGCGACGGATGTGGCGGCGCGGGGTATCGATATCAGCGATATCGAGGTAGTGGTGAATTATGACGTGCCGGAATCGAACGAATATTATCTGCACCGTATTGGCAGAACCGGGCGCGCCAAGCGCAGCGGCGTAAGCTATCTGCTGGTGACGCCGGAGGAAGAGCTGCGGGTTCGCGGGTTGGTACGGTTTACAAAGTCAGAGATGACGCCGCTCAAATTTGACGCGAACCGCCAGCTGACAGTGGATAAAGATAAATCTTACGGCGGCGGCGTAGAATTGATCAAAACGCTGATGTGACGGCCGGAAAGATCACGGCGTTTTCTTTCGCTTTGTTGAAACGGCATGGCGGCGCGGAAGAGAACGCCGTTTTGTCTGCCCTGAAACAAAAAAACTATGGGAGAGTGAAAAGATGAAAAAACGTTTTGCAGGCGCGGTAACGGCGGTTTGTCTGGCCCTGAGCCTTGTGGGCTGCGGCGGAGACACGCCCGGGGCGCAAAATACGTCTTTGCCGCCGCAGACGCCCCAAAGCGCCGGGGAAAGTTCGGCGCCGGACGCACAGAGCGCCCTGCCTGAAAGCCCGGTACCCGAGGCTTTTCAGGACGGGGGCATTTTTTCAGCGTATTACGATGAGGCCTATGAAAAGCTGACGGCCATGACGACAGAGGAAAAAGTGGGCCAGCTGTTTTGGGCGCGCTGCCCCGAGACACAGGCGCTTCAGGAGATCGCGGATCATCATCTGGGCGGCCTTGTGCTGTTCAAACGCGATTTTGCAGACCTGACGGCCGAAGAGGTACGGGAGAGGCTGGCCTCGTACCAGGGGGCGGCGGAGATACCGCTGCTGCTGGCGGTAGACGAGGAGGGCGGCGAGGTGGCCCGTATCAGCGCATGGCCTGCGCTGCGCCCTGAGGGCCGGTTTGAAGCGCAGGGAGACCTTTACGCGGACGGGGGGCTGGAGGGCCTGCTGGCCGACACGGAAGAGAAGGACGCGCTGCTTTCCTCCCTTGGTCTCAACGTCAATTTGGCCCCGGTGGCGGATATTGCGCGGGACCCGGAAGATTTTATGTACGGGCGCTCTTTACGGCAGGACGCGGCCGTCACTTCAGCTGCCGTCCGCGCAATGACAACGCGGATGCTGTCGGATGGGATACAGCCGGTGCTGAAGCATTTTCCGGGTTACGGCGACAACGCCGATACCCATACCAGCATCGCGGTGGATAAGCGCCCCTATGAACAGTTTCAGTCAGAAGATCTGCTGCCTTTTCAGGCGGGCATCGCGGCTGGCGCGCCCTGCGTGCTGGTGAGCCATAATATCGTCAATTGTATGGACGATACGCTGCCCGCGTCGCTTTCACCCGCCGTGCATAACATTTTGCGGACAGAGCTGGGGCATACCGGCGTGATTACCACCGATGAATTGGACATGGGGGCCATCAAGGAGTTTACAGACGGAGAAAACCCCTGTGTGCAGGCGCTTTTAGCGGGTAACGATATGCTGATGGTCACCGATTATCAGGGCGGCATAGAGGCGGTGCTGGCCGCAGTAGAGGCCGGTACGGTGTCAAAGGAGACGCTGGACCACGCGGTATTTCGGATATTGGCGTGGAAGTACAGCATGGGGCTGTTGTCAGAGGGATAAGAGCAGAGCGGCAGAGTAAAGCGCCCAAAAACAGGCGGAGGCGGTTTGCCGCATTGGTATAAAGCGTTTTGTATCATCACGGTAGGGAAGGGAAACCAGCCATGGCGAATTTAGAAGTGAAGATAGAATACATGCAGCCGCAGACGCTGTATGGCCTGTGGAAAAAATCGAATGATAAAACGGTCTCTAAAGATATAAAGGCGCTTTCTAAACAGGTGAACGCCGTGCTCTCAAGGCCGGAGGGGAAAGTGCTGCCTTATTTTGTCCTCTCAAGAAATTATAAGGAACAAAGCGGTGATTTTGAACTGTTTATTGGCAGCGTCACCGGCAAAGACGGTTTTGTGGAGCTTGGGCTTTTGGGCGGAGAATATGCCAAAATCACAGTAAAGCCCAAATTGGGTTTTTTGTGGGGCCCTGCGGTGGGAGAGGCCAAACGATATTTTTATAAAAGCTGGCTGCCCGCAAGCCCTTTTAAAGCCTTGAATATGGAATATGAACATCACACGGAAAAAAGTATGGGGAAACAGCCCGAGATCGATGTGATCTTTGCGGTCCGGCGCAAAGCTGTCTGTGAGGACAAGTAGGCCGTATGGATATACTGATTAGAATTTACAGAGGCCAATATAGGGCTTTTATAATTTTATAAAAGGGAAAAAGAAGACAAGTGCCGGAGGTTCCAGCGCCGCGCAAGCTGTGGAATGCGGCGAAAACCCCTGAAAACAGAAGAAAACACAGAGGGATGTAAACCGTACCGGCGCAAAGACGGATAAAAGCCTTTGAAAGGGCAAATTCGTTTATCAAAAAGAGATTGCAGAAACAGAACCCCTTTTGTTTATATGGGGCGGCTTTTTATACCGGATTGAATAAAATCGGGCGCGAAAAGTTTCGCGCCCGAACTGTTGCTATCCCGGCAGTAGGGCCAGGCTGCGGACATTGGCGCTTTTTTCGGTAGCCAAGATGAAAAACGGTTGGCGCCTCCGGCTTCCAGGGCCTTTACATAGAACGGCGCGGCATATTATTGCGTCTGAAAGCCTGCCGGGCAACAAAAAACGGGCTTCTTAAAAAGAAGCCCGTTTTTATAAGCTATGAAAAATTACGCGGCGCTGGAAGAAGCGTCTGATGAACCGGAGGCACTGTCCGGGGAATCAGAGGAAGCGGAAGAGGCGGCAGAAGAACTGGACGCCTGGAGGGAATTTACATAAGTTTTCGCGGCGTCGATCTGCTGCTGCAAAAGAGAATCAAGCTGTGCGCCCTCTTTTACGTCTATGGCGTTATAAAGAACGTCGGCGTCGCTTTGCGCTTTTTCTGAAGAGGCGGCCAGCTCGGCCAGCTTACCGTCTACCACGTCCGCGTCCGGCTCAAGACGCTGGATGATGTGAAAGCCTTTATAATAATCGTTTACTTCAACCGGCTCGCTGACGCCGCCGATCTCAAGGGCTTTGGTGCCCTCAAAAAACGCCTGCTGCATCTGGCCTTCAATAAAGTAGTACCCATCGGGGTTAGAGGCCATTCCGCCGTCCTCGTTGTACTCTTTTATCAAATCATCAAAATTTTCACCGTCTTTGGCACGTTTGCTCAGTTCTTCGGCCAGTTTCAGACGGTCGGCACGCCATTCCTCTTCCGTCATGGTAGGGTTGCCGTCGTCATCCGAGGGGATGGCGTCATATTTGATGAGGATATGTTTGGCCCGGTAAATTTCGTTCTTCAGGCTCTCGCCGTATACCTCTTTCAACATTTTGTTCTGCAGAAGCTGGGTGCGGATGACATCCTCCTGCAAAGCGCGGGTCATGTGCATCTGTGCCAGCGCTTCATCGTAAGCGTCTTCGCCGCCCACGCTTGCAATAAGCTGTTTCACCTGCTCGGCAACTTCGGCTTCTTCTTCAGGGCTGAGGGAAATGTTGTTCTCTTTCGCCATAAAAGTGGGAAGCAGATAATTTTTTACCTGCTCGATCACGGCGCTTTTTAAAGAAGCCGTATTCTCGCTGCTGTCAAAAAAGCTTTGATTGGAAGAAAGCGCCTGCAGGCTGAGGGCGTAGCCAAGATAGGCGATAAGGTCTTGATCGGCGGCCTCACCGTTGAGGGTAAGCGCCGCGCCGTCCTCATCCTCTGGGCCCGCAGCAGACGAACTGCCGTCGCCGCATCCGGTAAATACCGCCGCTGAAAGCAGCAGACACATGACCAAGCATAAAAATGCGCGCAAATGTTTTTTCATTCATTCTACCTCGTTTACATTTTGATAAAACTATTATAGCAGTATATCCGCAAAATGTGTACAAGATAAGAAAAAATGATTACGGAAGACGAAAATTCCGCCTGAAAAAGCCAAACTCTTAAAAGTTGTGAGGAAACCGGCACACCGGAGACATTTGTACATAGACGGTGCTGTAACGGTTTATCAGATAATCCGAAGGGGCGGAGGAAAAATGGGCTTCGGCGTCCTGCGTAAGCGGCAATGAAACAGAAAAACAGCTGCCCTCGCCAAATTCACTTTCAACGTTGATACGGCCCTTCATGCTGCGCACCGCCTCAAAAGCAAGGGCAAGCCCCAGCCCAAGCCCCGGCCGCGAAGCGCCGTCACAGTAAGGGTCGGCGCTGAAATAGGGCTCAAATAAATGAGAGAGTACCTCTGGCTTGATGCCGAGGCCCCGGTCTCGCACCGTGACAAGCGCGTTTTTGCCGGATATGTGCAGCGCGACGCTGATCTCATTGCCGTCCCGGGTATAAAAAAAGCTGTTGAGCAGAAGATTGGTGAAGGCCAGCTCAAGCAGATAACGGTTCGCGTTTACAACGCATGAGCCCCCGCTTTGAAAAGAGAGCGGGACGCCGGTAGGACGGCATACGATACGCACGCTTTCACACAGTTCCTCAAGAAAAGAGGAGAGTTCCACCGCTTCAAATGAAAAAGCATGGCCCGAGGCCAGCGCGTTTGCGGTAGTGATATTATTATTGGTGCGCAGGATACGGTAACAGTTTTTTGCCAGGCGCTCGGTACAGGCAAGGCCGTCCGTCTGGTCTGAAAGGGCCTGCTCGATATGGGGAAGCAGCACGAAAATATTGTCCAGCGCCTCGCGTACTTCTGCCGAAAACCAAGGCGCCCCCTCACGGGAGGGGCTGTCGCTTAAAAAGGCGAAATAGCCCTCAGTACACGGCAGCACCGTGAGATAAGAGACGCTGTAAGCCAAAAGATAAAGGGGCTGCACGGCGCTTTTGCCTTCATTAAGTGTACGGCGGCTTGCGGGGGTGAGATAGTTTTCAAAAGAGCCGCTTTGCAGAAGAGGCCGATAGGCGGGCTGGCGCGCCGCCTCATTTTCACGCAGCACAAATAAACTCTTATCCAGCAAAAAACAGGGATAAGAAGCATGCTCTAAAAAGTCCTCTGCGCCGCAATGCCCCATAGAATGCCTCCAGCTACGTATTTCGTTTTGTCAATCTATGCCGCAGGGACGCCTGCCGTCACGCCGCAAAAGCGAAATCGACAAAATTCTACAAAATACGTCATTGTTCTTATTATACCAAATCATAGAAAATAGTAAATGGGTTTGACCCAATTAAGATGTCCCGTTTTTTTTGAAATAGTCGAAGAAAAAAGAAGAAGGCGGCTGTAAACGCGCGGCTTTAAAGCCGGACGGGATTTTTGAGGAAAAAACGGCTACGTGGCCTTTTACCGGCGCCGTTTGCCCACGGCGGCAAGTATGCGCGGCGGTGCGCCGTCTATGGGCGAGGGGGTTAAAACAGATAAAAAGAAAAACGCTGCGGTTGTGGTGATCCTGCTTGGTTTTGCCGCTGTACCTAAAAAAAGCGCACGTTTTATCGCGGTGCAATAAAGATATCGGTGTTTATTGAAAAACAAAAAATGTATTTTTTAAAGGCAACGCCCGCAGGGCAAAAAATACCGGGCCTTCCCAGCGGGCCCGCGTTTTTTAAAACTGCCCACCCCGCTGTTTGCAGAAAAAGACGGTGATTTTGACCCCCTTATTTTTAAACAAGCCCTGTGCGGCGGCCAAAAGCGAAGGGCAGAAAGCGCACTCTAACGGAAAAAACGCCGCCCGTAAGGGCAATTTATGTGCAAAGAAGAAAATATTCGTTAATTTTTTATCAAGGTCTTGTAGTTTCAGGGTGAATCAGGTAAAATAGAACCAAGCTCAAAATTTTAAGGAGGCTTATAAATAATGGCTGTTAAAGTTGCAATCAATGGTTTTGGCCGTATCGGCCGCCTGGCGTTCCGCCAGATGTTCGAGGCAGACGGCTATGAAGTCGTCGCGATCAACGACCTGACCAGCCCCGCGATGCTGGCTCATCTGTTAAAGTATGACACGGCGCAGGGCGGCTTCACCGGTAAAATGGGTGAAAATAAACACACTGTCGAGGCCGGCGAGGATTATATCGTGGTCGACGGCAAAAAAATCACCATCTACGCCATGGCCAACGCCGCTGAACTGCCCTGGGGCAAGATCGGCGTAGACGTTGTACTGGAGTGCACCGGCTTCTACACCAGCAAAGCCAAAGCGCAGGCGCATATCGACGCGGGCGCGAAAAAGGTCGTCATCTCGGCCCCTGCCGGCAATGACCTGCCCACCATCGTTTACAGCGTAAACGAGAATACCCTCACCAAAGAAGATACCGTCATCTCGGCCGCTTCCTGCACCACCAACTGCCTGGCCCCGATGGCTGACACCCTGAATAAAACCTATCCCATCGTCTCCGGCATCATGACCACCGTACATGCTTATACCGGCGACCAGATGATTTTGGACGGCCCCCAGCGCAAAGGCGACTTCCGCCGTGCCCGCGCGGGCGCCCAGAATATCGTGCCGAACTCTACCGGCGCCGCCAAGGCCATCGGCCTTGTCATCCCTGAGCTGAACGGCAAACTGATCGGCTCTGCCCAGCGTGTTCCTGTTCCCACCGGCTCCACCACCATTCTGGTTGCCGTGGTAAAAGGCAAAGACGTGACGAAAGACGCCATCAACGCTGCGATGAAAGCCGCCGCTTCTGAAAGCTTTGGCTACAATGAGGAAGAGATCGTTTCCTCCGACGTGATCGGCATGCGCTACGGCAGCCTGTTCGACGCGACCCAGACCATGGTGACCAAGATCGACGACGACACCTATCAGGTGCAGGTCGTGTCCTGGTACGACAACGAGAACAGCTACACCAGCCAGATGGTCCGCACCATCAAGTACTTCGCTGAGCTGTAATCGCAAAGCAAACAAAAAGGGCCCCCGGCAAACGCCGGGGGCCCTTTTTTGCGAAGGAAGGCCGCGGCGCATTTGCGCCGCGGCCTTCCTTTGAAGTCGGTCACGCTCAAGACTGGTCCAAAAGCCCGTCCAAATAGGCAAGCAAGCGCTCTTGCCGGCGAGCATCCAACTGCTGGTATTTAGAAAGCAATTGCTGCTCCTTATCGTCCAAGGGAGTATCATGCCGAGTCTGCCGCACATCTGTTAGCCCCAGGATATAATCGCAACTCGCGTGAAGCAGCCTGGATAACTGGACAAGTGTGGCGACGCTGGTATAGTGTTTGCCCTTTTCATAGGCACTGATGGTCTCCTGAGATACGCCAAGTTTAACGCTGAGGCGCACCTGGGTCATATGCAGCTCTTCCCGCAACTCCTGAATGCGCAGATCCATACAACATCCCCCCTTGTTTATAAATAATACAAGTTGTACTTGTAATATTTGGAGGAAATGCTGCATTTGATACAGGTTGATGCTGTATAACGTTTAGGAGGTATAAGATGAAGTATTGCGTGCATTGCGGAAAAGAGTTATTGGATGAGGCAGTGGCCTGTCCATATTGTGGAGCGGCCACCGGCGACAGAAACAAGGGAAAGCGCAGCAAGCGCGTCGTGATAACCCTGGTGATACTGCTGGCGGCGTTTATTCTGGCGGCGGGCGTGTTTTTAATTCGGGGAGGGAAGCCGCGGTTGAACGAAGAAGAGACCTACGCCCTGATGGCGGCGCAACAGATCCAGGAGCGCCTTTTGGTTCCGGACAGCATTTACATATATGACCTTTATGTAAACCTCTACGATGAGGAAGAGGAAAACGACGCTGTTCTGGGTGAAACACTGGGA
>JAUNTE010000285.1 GCA_030538855.1 Oscillospiraceae bacterium | reverse complement strand
CCCATACACAGGGCGGGCATACGGGGGCTTTGCCTGCCGGGGGTATAGCATAAAAGAAGAAACGCCGCCGCCGAGACCGCCAGCACCCACTCGACCCTGTGGGGCATACGCCCCTGCCACCGCAGATAAAAAATGAGCAGCCCCAAAAAGGCCAGTGTGCCCAGCGCGGCGGGCCAGCTTTTTTTACCTGAAAAAAATAGCCACCCCAGCGCCGCCAGCCCGAAAAGCAGGAATACAGGCCCGCTGTAAAAAAAGTGCAGGCCGGTATAGGCCGTCTCTTTCAACGCGGTACGCAGCGTATTGCCGGGCAAAAAAGCACCCACGGCCTCAAGTTTTTCTGTGGGGAAGACCTCGGGGTCGTAATAGCTCCAGTGGTTCAGCATGTCGTAATCGTTGGCGGAATAGCCGAAGGCGGAGAGGGCGGCGGGGTCTTCTAAAAATTGCAGGCGGTAATCAGAGATCACGGTGCGGGCCTGATTGTAACGCAGATAATCCTGCCAGCCGGGAGAGAGGCGGTAGGCCAGCATATCGGCCCCCTTTGCGCCGAAAACCAGCGCAAACAGCAGCGCCATCGACAAAACGGCCCGCTTTTTGCCGCTTTTGTCCAGCTTTACAAAGCGCAGCAGCAAAGCGGAGGCGGAGAGGGCCCCCACGGCGAAAAAGTTATCGAACCGCAGCATACTGCCCACCAGCGTCAGCGCAAGGCCGCCCCACAGCCCGGCCCGAAGGCCGCCAAGGTTGAGCGCGACAAGCACCAGCCCGGTGAGCAGAAAAAGGCCGGAGACCTTGACATATTGAAAAGAGGAGAAAAGATCGACCCCCGCCCCCAGCAGGGCGGCCAAACACAATAGAGCGCCCTTGGCGCAGCCCAGCTTTTGCAGCGCAGCGCGGCAGAGCAGAAAGCAGCAGAAAAGCGCCCCCGCCAGCTGTAAAACGACATACCAGTTGAGAGAGGGCAGCACCGCGTAAAAGGGCTTTAAAAGCCAGCCCAGCAAAAAATTGACATAGATGAGGTACTGGCTGTCGGGGCCGTAGGCCCCCGCCGCGATATTGCTGAGGGTGGCGTCGTCGTTTGTCTCATAGCGGACGCCGAAAAAAAGCAGCGTCAAAAAAAACACCGCCAGGGGCAGCGCCGCCGCCAGCAGGTTTTGCCTTTGTTTAGAGGAAAAAGCGCCCGAGAGTTTTTGTAATACGCCGGGGTGGGCCGTCATGCCGCCGCCTCCCTTTTTTTCGATTTATCGTAGCTTACCTAAGCGGACGAGGGATAACACGCCTGTCAGCGGCTAAAATAAGCGCCGGCGGCGTTCTCGGGTGCTGGCGGGCGGTAAAGCCCGCTGAACCCTGCGGCCTTGTCAGCCCCCATTTTAGCCCACCGACAGGTTATGCGGAGTTTATCAGCAGCGGAAATGGCAGCCGCAAGACGGACGAGACAGGCGGGCTGTCGCCCGGCAACAAGGACAACGCAGCCGGTTGTTATATCTGCCCCGAAAAACCGTGTTGTATCTTGTCCGCTTAGGGTACCCTTTTAGTATAACAAAAGTAAAAGAAAGCCGCAAGAGAAGACGGCGGCGGGTTTTGGCGCGGGGGACGGGGAGAAGAACGCCCGGCTGGAAATTGAAAGGGATATACTCAAAAACAGGACTTGTTGCGGGGGAGGGGGGAAGAGTGCCGCCCCCCCCTCCCGCCGCAAAGAGGCAAAGCGGCCCAGACAGCCTGCGGTTACAGAGGCCTTTTGTTTTGAGGGCCGCTTTTGATTGCCATGCGCCGCCTGAAAAAGCGCCCCGGCGGCAAAAAGCCTTGCGCGGGAGTGCAGCGATGGGCTATGATAGAGCGGCGGGGATAAAAAGGCAACGGGCCCACGCGCGGGCAAAACCGGATAGAGAGGACGAAACGGCCCTGACAGATAACAGCTGTATAAAGCGATACGGCACAACATGCCGCTTTACAGCCGCATGTTTGGATTTTAGGCGCAAAAAGGAATGGTTGACAAAGTTGCCCTTTAAAAAGCTTCGGCGTTTTATTCCAGTATATTTCACAAAAATCCTCTGGAATACATCCAGTATTCCCTACGGGTTTTGTTTTATCTTCCGAAAAAAGCGCTCTCGTTTTCTACGGGGCTTGGTTTTTCAACAGCTCGAAAAAGCGCCCAAAACAGGCGGATAGGGCCGGAAAGCGGGCGGCACAGCGTTAAAAATATGCGGGCGGGGCAGACCGGTGACAGGGCGGGACAGGGATAAAAACAAAAAAGTGGTGCAGACGAAAAAGGCGGTGGAAAAATGAAAAGAGAAAGGATCATAGAGAGCGAAAGGCTGTATCTGCGTGAGATGGAACAGACAGACTACCCGGCGCTGTGCAAAATTTTGCAGGATGAAGAGGTGATGTACGCCTATGAGCACGCCTTTACCGGCAAAGAGGCGCAGGAATGGCTGGACAGACAGCTGAAACGTTATGAGAAAGACGGATTTGGCCTGTGGGCGGCGGTTTTGAAAGAGACGGGGGAGATGATCGGCCAGTGCGGCCTAACCTGGCAGCCCTGCGGCGGCAGACAGGTGCTGGAGATCGGGTATCTGTTTCAAAAAGCGTATTGGCACCGGGGGTACGCGGCAGAGGCGGCGGCCGCCTGTAAAAAATATGCCTTTGAGGTTTTGGACGCGGCGGAGGTGTTCTCGATCATTCGGGATGATAACCTGCCCTCACAAAAGGTGGCGGAAAGCAACGGCATGAACATTCAGGGCGAACTGGTGAAACACTATTACGGCCAAGAGATGCGGCATCTGATATTTTGTGCCGGACGGGCGGAAGGGCACACAGCCGACGGCCTGAAGCCGTGCGCCGCGCAAAAAGGGGCGCGGGTACAGAAAAAAGAGCAGGACGGGCCCCGGGCCGCAGCAGGCGGCGCATGGCCCGCTATGGAGGAAAAAAGATGAAAAGAGAGACCATAGAGATCGGCGGGACGCCGGTTTTGTTACTGGGAGAAAAGACAAAGAAATGTTATCTGTTTGTACATGGGCAGGGCGGCAACCGGGAAGAGGCGGCGGCTTTTGCTGAGATCGCGTGTGAAAAGGGGT
>JAUNTE010000284.1 GCA_030538855.1 Oscillospiraceae bacterium | reverse complement strand
ATTTACTGAAAACGAAAGTGCTGTGTGACTTGAAAATAAAATGTGTAATATTTACAAAATTATATTTAAAAACTGTGCAAATATGTTATAATAAAAAATATAAAATATAATGATAAACTCAATTTTGCCTGGCATGGTAAGCGATTGCCTACGCAAAGACGTTTATCATTATTTAATGATCCTGATTTAAATGGAGACGGATAGAAAAAAGATGGCGGAAAAAGAACTTTTGTTTGATGATTTGGATATGCTGATGGCTGTTTTCGGCAGCTGTGACGAAACGATAAAACAGGTGGAAAAAGAATTTGGGGTTACGGCGGTAAGCCGTGAAAACGCGGTACGGCTGACAGGCGAAGAGCCGGCGGTGGAATCTGCATTTCGCGCCCTGAACGCCATGATGGAACTGTATCGCGGCGGGACGCCGCTGGAAGAGCAGACGGTGAGATACTGTATCTCGCTGGCACAGAGCGGCGACGATGAAAAAGCGCGTCAATTAGCCGGGGATTTTATCTGCATTACCAGCAGGGGGAAACCTATAAGGCCCAAAACCTTGGGCCAGAAAGAATATTTGGAAGCGATCTCAAAAAACAGCATCACGTTTGGCGTGGGGCCGGCCGGGACGGGAAAAACCTATTTGGCGGTAGCGATGGCGGTAAAAAGCTTTAAAGCCCATCAGTCGGCTAAAATTATTTTAACGCGCCCGGCTGTGGAGGCCGGAGAAAAATTGGGCTTTCTGCCGGGTGATCTGCAAAACAAGGTCGACCCTTATCTGAGACCGCTGTACGACGGCTTATTTGATATGCTGGGTGCGGAAAACTTTTCAAAGCTTCAGGAAAAGGGACTGATCGAAGTGGCGCCGCTAGCTTATATGCGGGGCCGTACTTTGGACGACGCCTTTATTATTTTGGATGAAGCGCAAAATACCAGCTGTGAACAGATGAAAATGTTTCTCACCAGGATGGGCATGAACTCAAAGGTCATCGTGACAGGAGACGTGACCCAGATCGATCTTCCCGCAGGGCAGAAAAGCGGGCTGGTAGACGCGCTGCAGGTGCTGAAGAATATCCAGGATATCGCCATGGTGCGGTTCAGTGAAAAAGATGTTGTGCGGCATAAGCTGGTACAGGAGATCGTAAAAGCGTATGATCAGGCGAACCGGCAGCACGGCAATAGAGACGACAAAGGAAAGGATGGGAAAAGCTATGGCAAACAAAGTATACATCACCAATAAACAAAAAGCGGTGAAGATCCCGTCAGGGCTGCGTATCCTGATACGCCGCTGCTGTAATGCAGTGCTGGAGGAAGAAGGCTTTGACAAGCCCGCCGAGGTGAGCGTCTCGTTTGTGGATAACGGACAGATCGCGGAGTTGAACGCCCAGTATCGGGACAAGCCGCAGCCCACTGATGTACTGAGCTTTCCGCTGGGTGAAAACGGCGAATATGATATAAATAATGAAACCGGCGCCTGTATGTTGGGCGACGTTGTCATCTCTATGGAAAAAGCGGTGGAACAGGCCGCGCTGTACGGCCACACTTTACAGCGCGAAGTGGCTTTTTTGACCGTCCATTCCATGTATCATCTGCTGGGATACGACCATGAGCAGGGCGGCCTGCAGGCTGTTAAAATGAGAGAGAAAGAAGAGGCCACCTTAATTAAGCTGGGGCTGCCGCGTACGATTTCTTATACTGAGATGGCGCCATGAAAACGCAGGTCATCAAATTTCTGCGTGGGTTTGGCTATGCTTTCCGCGGTATTTTTACGGCGATATGTAAAGAACGGAATTTTCGCTTTCATCTGTGCGCCGGGCTGTTTGTGCTGGTTTTGTCGGCGTTTTATCCCTTTGGACGCGCGGAATACTTAATTATCATTTTGTGTATCGCCGGGGTGATGGGGACGGAGCTGATGAATACCGCGGTGGAGCGGGCCGCCGATAAACCAGACGGAGCATACAGCCCCTATGCGAAAGAGGCGAAAGATATTGCCGCCGGGGCGGTGTTGGCCGTCAGCGGCGGCGCGTTTGTCTGCGGGGTATGGCTGTTTTGGGATATGGCGGTTTTTCATGAAATCGCGTTGTTTTTTTCAAAAAACCTATGGGCCGCCGCGGTAGGCGGGGCCTATATCATCGCTTCCATCTGGTTTGTTTTTGGCTTTCAAAAAAAGGAGTAATATGACGGAAAAAATAAAAGAGCGCTCGGTTTTTGTGGCGCTGGTAGGGCGCCCCAACGTGGGGAAAAGTTCTATCTTAAATAGTGTAGTGGGTGAAAAGGTTGCAATCGTCACCGCGAAGCCGCAGACGACCCGAACGCAGATCAAAGGGATCGTGACGAAAGGCGCTTTACAGTATGTGTTCATCGATACGCCGGGTATTCATAAAGCGCGCACCCGGCTGGGAGAACGGATGGTACATTACAGCGCCCGCAGCGTAGCCGATGTGGATGTGGCTGTAATGGTATTTGAACCGTATCAAGAGCTGACCGAGGCGGAAGAAAGACTTATTGAAGAGATAAGACGCCAGCACACGCCGGCGGTAGCTGTTTTAAATAAGGCCGACGTTTTGAAACGGGCTGAAGACGGAGAAAAGCTTGCCGCCCGGTTGATGGGATACGGGATATTCGACCGGGTGTTTCTGACCTCTGTAAAAGATCAAACAGGTTTGGATGAGCTGATGGACGGGCTTTCAGCGTATGCGGTGGAAAGCCCTCACTTTTTTTCTGATGACGCCTATACGGACATGCCGGAAAAGGTTTTGGTGGCGGAGGTCGTCCGTGAAAAAATGCTGACCCACCTTTATGATGAGATACCCCATGGCACTGCCGTTACCGTGGAACGTTTCAAAGAACGGCCCGATTCAGACATCATTGATATCGATGTGAATATTTACTGCGAAAAAAAGAGCCATAAGGGTATCATTATCGGCAAAGGCGGCGGTATGCTGAAAAAAATAGCCACAGAAGCCAGACTGGAGTGCGAAACATTTTTAGATACGCGGGTGAACCTGCAGTGCTGGGTAAAAATCAAAGATGATTGGCGGGATAATGAAGCGCTTTTAAAAAATTTAGGGTTTGGAAAATAAT
>JAUNTE010000283.1 GCA_030538855.1 Oscillospiraceae bacterium | reverse complement strand
CCTTAATGTGCATATTTACCTTATCCAATAAAGTATCCTTGTCATACTTAAAAACAGCAGCGCTGTTTTTTCCAACACATATATTTTGCATATCTACTACCAATAATGCTTTGTTCAATGATATCATTCCTCCGCAAGTTCCGATTTGTCGATTTGTGTGCCATATATCATAGCGCCCATATATGAACTTTTTAATTATAATGTCACTCTGTACGAAATAGCAGAGCCAGCCAGCCGCGTCAACGGTTAAGACAGCCGAGCTTCGATATTATAGTATTTTTTATTGCTGCGCAATAAAAAATATTTGATCTCGAAGGCCTCGCCCTCGCCGCTAAAGCGGCAACCGGGCGAATGGCCAAAAAAATAGCCTTCGCTGCGCTGCGGCTATTTTTTATATCCGCCCGTATCGTTTTATATTGCCGCAGAGAATTTGGGCGTCAAAGCGTCAAAAAGCATTGTTGTTTTGTGTGCCTTCATCTCTGAAAAAGTCAGTATTTGCAATGGTTTTTACAGTTCAAAGATTTTTAACGCCAAAAAATCAAATACGAATCTTTATAAATTGATCATAATGCGCTGCGCGTTTTCGGCCGCCTCAGCCTCTAAAAGGGCCAGGTCCATACCGGCTTCGGCCTTTTCTATCTCCTGCAAAGAGGGCTTTGTCTTGGGGTGAGGCGGCGTAAAGATGGTACAGCAGTCCTCATATGGTTCGATAGAGGTCTCAAAAGTGCCGATACGGCGCGCAATATCCACAATCTCCGTCTTGTCCATTCCTATCAAAGGCCGCAGCACCGGCAGCTCCTGCGCGGCGTCGGTACAGGCGATGGCCCGCAGCGTCTGGCTTGCCACCTGCGCCAGGCTCTCGCCGGTAATAATGCCCTCGCAGCCGTATTTCTGCCCCAGGGTGCTGGTAATACGCATCATACTGCGGCGCATCAAAACCGTAAACAGCGGCGGAGGCGCGTTGTCGCGGATGGCCTCCTGCGTTTTGGTGAACGGCACTGCCAAAAGCGCCATCCCCCCCGTGTAAACAGCCAGCTGCTGCGCCAGCTCCTCCACCTTCATCTGGGCGCGCGGGCTGGTATAGGGCGGGCTGGCAAAATGCACCGCCATCAGGTTGAGGCCCCGTTTCGCCATCATATAGGCGGCCACCGGGCTGTCGATGCCCCCCGACAGCATCAGCGCCGCTTTGCCGCTGGTTGAAACGGGCAGCCCCCCCGCCCCCGGCGTTTTGTCGGCATGTACATAGGCCGCAAAGTCGCGTACCTCACAAAAAACGGTCAACGCAGGATGGTGCACGTCCACCTTCAAATGGTGAAAATGAGACAGCACCGCCGCCCCCACCTCGCGCGCCAGCTCCATGCTGGTAAGCGGAAAGCTTTTATCCGCACGGCGGCACACCACTTTAAAAGTGGCCGCTTCACGCAGCTGCTCTTCCAGATAAGCGACGGCGGTTTCGCAGATGCTCTCCAGCGTCTTTTCACACACCGCCGCACGGGAAAGAGCGGCCAAACCAAACGTTTTGGCCGTTCTCTCATAGGCGGCCTGCATATCGGCGTATTCATTTTCAGGCTCGATATAAAGGGTGCTCTGCGCTTTATATATTTTAAAATCCCCCGCGCTTTTCAGACGAAAGCGCAAATTTTTGACAAGGGTATTTTCAAAGGTCACCCGGTTCAGGCCCTTCAGCGCCATTTCGCCCTGATATGCCATAATCAGTTCCCGCATTTTATCTTCTCCCTTTCTTTTGCAGTCCGGCCAAGCCTTCGGCCAGGCCCTCGGTCAGCGCGTCCAAATCTTCCCGGGTGGTCTCTCCGCTCATACTCACGCGCAGAGAAGAATCGATCTCGTCCTCCGGCAGGCCCATTGCCGCCAGTGTTTTACTTGGCGCGCCCTTGCTGCATGCGCTGCCGCTGCTGACATATACCTCGCGCTGTTCCAAAAAATGCAGCATGGTCTCGCTGCGTACGCCCGGCGCTGTCAGGTTCAGTGTAAAGGGCAAAGCGTCACTGGGCGAATTGATCCGCACACCCGGCAGGGCGGCAAGACGGTCGCGCAGATAGGCGTTCATCTCCTTTGCGCGTATAAGACGCCGCTGCAGATGTGGATAGATCAGTTCCACAGCCTTGGCAAACCCCACGATATAGGGCACGTTTTCGGTACCGGGACGAAGCCCTCCCTCCTGGCCGCCCCCAAGGTATGGCGGCTCAATACGGTAGCCTTTGCGCAGATACAAAAGCCCCACCCCTTTGGGCGCGTGCAGTTTATGTCCGCTGGCCGCATAGCTGTCCACACCGCTGCCCTCTAAATGCAGGGGCAGCTTGCAAAAGCCCTGTACGCCGTCCACATGCACGGCGGTACGGGGGTTTTTGGCCTTTACCGCGCGGGCCAGCTTTACCACATCCAGCACCGCGCCGGTCTCGTTATTCACCTGCATGGCCGTTACCAGCGCTGTTTTGCCGTCCACCTGCCGCACCAGCTCTTCCACCGATACCCGGCCGTCGCGGCTGGGGTTCACAAACCGCGTCTCATACCCAAATTCCCGCAGGCGCTGCAAAGGTTTTTCAACTGACGGGTGCTCATACCCCGTTGAAACCACGTTTTCGGCCCAGCTGCGGCGGCTGAGCGCCGCCCCCCACAAGGCGATATTATTACTTTCAGATCCGCACGCCGTAAAAATCACTTCTCCGGCCGTGCAGCCCAGCGCCCGCGCCATCACCGTTCTGGCGTTTTTGATGGCGCGTTCGCTTTGCGCCCCCGGTCCATACAGCGCGGACGGATTGCCGAAATACCGGCGCATTGCGTCTTCAATGGCAGAGATGACCTGCTCATTCACCACGGTTGTGGCCGCGTTGTCTAAATAATGCACGCCCACGCCTCCCTTACACAGTCAGCTTTGCTACTATTATATGCGCGCGCGCTTCTCAACGCAAATCTGACGAAAGTTTTTTCAATTTTTTAAGCTATTTCACGGTTTTTGCCTTTTTTCATTGACTGCTTTTGTAGAATCTGCTAATATAAAATCATGTTAAATAATTGTAAATTTTTCCCTAGAGAAGTGTCACTCCTGTATGACAA
>JAUNTE010000282.1 GCA_030538855.1 Oscillospiraceae bacterium | reverse complement strand
CTGGCACAAAAGCTCTCTATTTACGGGGCCCTGCAGCTGTATCTTGACTTTATCAACCTGTTTTTGTACCTGCTGCGCCTCTTTGGCCGCAGCAGCCGCAACTAAGTAGAGCAAAAGAAAAGCGGAAGGGAACATCCTTCCGCTTTTTTACTGATTTATGGGGAGAGAAAAGATATGAGCGTAATCATTGGCATCGATGTAGGCGGCTCTACAACGAAAATAGCGGGATACCACAGCACAGGCGTTTTGATAGACCTGCTGCGGGTGACGGCGACAGACCCGGTGACCTCAGTATATGGGGCGCTGGGGCGTTTTTTGAGCCAGGCGCAGTTGTCGCTGCAGCAGGTAGGGCATATCATACTTACCGGGGTGGGCGCTTCGCATTTTGACGGGGATATTTACGGCATCCCGACCAGCCGGGTAACAGAATTTGAGGCGATCGGCCTGGGCGGACTTTCACTCAGCGGAAAAGACGCGGCGGTAGTTGTCAGTATGGGGACAGGCACCGCGTTTGTAAAAGCCGATAAAAACGGCGTGGCGCATATCGGCGGCAGCGGCGTGGGCGGAGGAACGATCTCAGGCCTTTGTGAAAAGCTGACCGGCGTATCGAATTATGAAATGCTGCATCAGATGTCTGAGAATGGTGACCTTTCCAACGTAGACCTGAGCGTAGGGGACATCAGTAAAAACAGTATCGGCAAATTGAATGCCGCGGCCACCGCCTCTAATTTTGGAAAATTGGAGGATAACGTTACAAATGCTGATTTGGTGCGCGGCGTATACAATATGGTATTTCAAACCATCGGTATGCTGGCCGTTTTTGCCTGCCAAAACAGTACGGTGCAGGACGTGGTGTTGACCGGGACGCTGACCGCAAGCCCGCTGGCACGGCAGGTGTTCGATATGCTGGAAACGATGTATCAGGTCAAATTCATCGTACCGGAACACGCGGCCTTCGCCACCAGCATTGGCGCCGTGCTCTCTTATATGAAACAGTAAGCGTGATCGATATATCCCCAAATGGAAAAAAGGGCGATGAAACCGAAAGCGTACCGGCTTGTGAAAGCGGCATGTATTTTTCTTGGACATTGGCGCTGCTTTACGGCTTCGTTTTGGTAAATCAGCTTATTTCAATAGGCCCGCAGTTTGGTTGTATCAGATATAAAATGCCATTGAATATGCAGCTTTAGTTTTTGTGTGATGTTTACCGGTGTTTTGCCGGCCGGTATGATACCGGCCGGCGCTGGTTTTATGACGCTTTGCAGACCGGGGGTATTTAAAGGTTGAGAGACCTGCGTGAAAAATCGTGGCTGCCCGTCTCTGCGCCGCGGCAGGCGAATGCCCTGCAGGATTTGCAGCGGTGGACAGGGAAAGGCGGCGGAACACCCTGCAAAGGATTTTTCAAATAAACCCTGCATGGTTTGCAGACAAAACGAAAACGCCCTGGTTCGATAAAGACCCAGAGCGTTTTGATTTGTAAAAGGCACGGCTTGACGTTCAAAGTGATAAATCTTTGCAGTGAACGCCTTACCAGCTTTATATATTACCGCAAAAGCAGAAAGAGACAAGGAACAGGGGATTAAAAAAGCTCTTGCCGGGCGCCCATCAACGCGACGATGCGTTTACCGGCATTTTCAGGCTGCTGCATCAGTTTACGGGCCGCGCATACCACGGCGCCGGTAGCGGGGGCGGCGGGGATGCCCTCCAGCTGCAATAGTTCCTGCGCGGTTTTGAGCGCTTCTGTGGTGGTGGCGGTCATCACCCCGTCGATGACCGCGTCGTTGTAATTGGCGGGGATGAAGCCGGGCCCAAGTCCGGGTATGCCGTGCTTACCGGCAAAGCCGCCGGACAAAACGCTGCATTCATACGGCTCGACAGCGATGATTTTGATGCGGCTGGTGCGGGCTTTGGTATATTCCGCTACGCCGCAGACGGTGCCCGCGCTGCCCACTCCCGCGACGATATAATCCAGTTCACCCGCGCAGCCGGCCAGCAGCGCAGGCCCGGTGACCCGGCGGTGGTATTCGGGGTTGTCGTCGTTGTCAAAATAATTTACGAAATATCCCCCGTTCTCCTGCGCAAGCTGCCGCGCCTTTTTTAAACAGCCGTCGCGGCCGTAGAGAGGGTCGGTAGTGAAAATACTGGCCCCGAGGCAGCGCAGCAGATGCTGGCGTTCGTCATCGACCGTCAAGGGCATGACAAGATAGACCGGATGGCCGAGCCTGCGGCCTGCCAGTGCGAGCGCCGCGCCGAAGGTGCCGCTGCTGGCCTCAATGATAGGTTTGCCCTTTTGCAGCTTACCGCTTTGCACGGCCATAGCCAGCATCCCGGCGGCTACGTTGTCGAGACAGGTACCGGTTACCCCTTCAAACAGTACTGCGCCTAAAAAACGCCCTGCCAGATGATAGCGGCGCGCATATTCCGCCAATTCGATGACTTTGACAGGCGCGGCGGCGGCCAGATAGCTGGGATAGATCTGATTTGGCATGAAGGGTTCCTCCAGTTCTGCATTATTTTTTATTCCTTGTAATCAAAAATTGAGTTAATAGCCTTTGCTGCGCTGCGGCTGTTTTTATTGGTGCGCAATAAAAAAAATTTGATTTCAATGGCCTCGCCTTCGCAGTTATTGCGGCAGCCGGGCGAATGGCCAAAAAATATCCTTCGCTTTGCTGCGGCTATTTTTATGCTGTGCTTTTGCTGTTTAGTAAATAGTATTCAACAGTAAAAAATTGCTCGTCATAATTTTTAGAAATCCTTTCTGGAAGAAAATCAATAATATATAGCGTTCTTTTTTCGATAGCTTATCAATAATTTCTGTGGTATTCCCATATTCATATCCCGATTTCCCGGTTTATCATTCTACAAGCCGAAAAATCGCGTTATTTATAATAATAATACCAATTCCCGTTATATTCTTTATCGCATTTTTCCTGAGAGGCAAAAAAACAATCTTTGATTCCCGAAATTGGGTAATTGTTCTTTTTTAGCTGTTCTCTATGAAATAAATTTATTTTTTTAGTAAGCCCATTTTGCTGCGCAGCTTTTAACAATGTATTTGTGCGAAAAATGTAGGATACAAAAT